>JAOAAK010000001.1 GCA_026418905.1 Bacteroidales bacterium
GTATCGGAGCGGAAGTTAGCGATGGGAGGTGGGCTAACAGGGACGGTGTGGGAGATGGTGTCGCGGCAGCCATAGGAGTCGGAGACGTAGAGGGTGACGGTATAGGATCCGCTGGTGTTGTAGAGGTGGGTTGGGTTGGTGAAGGTGGAGTTATTGCCATCGCCGAAGTTCCAGAGGTAGGAGGCGATGGGGTTGTCGGTGGGGAGGGATTGGTTAAGGAAGTGTGTGGAGTCGTGGAGGCAGGCGGTGTCGTAGGAGAATTCTGCGATAGGAGGTCTGTAGACGGTTACGGTGTGTATGATGGTATCACGGCAGCCGAAGGGATTAGATATGATGAGGCGGACGTTATACGTACCTGGGTTTGCGTAGAGGTGGGATGGGTTAGGGGCTGAGCTGGAGTTGCCGTCGCCGAAGTTCCATTGGTAGGAGGGGATGGGCCAGCCGAAGCCTTGAGGTGTGCTGGTGAAGTGAGTGGGGTAGCCGAAGCAAGCTGTGTCGAAGGTGAAGTCAGCTTGTGGATAAGGTGCGACGTAGGCGGTTTTGACGATGGTGTCGCGGCAGCCGATGTTGGTTTGGACGATGAGTTGGACGTTGTAGGTTCCGCTATCTGGGTAGGTATAGGATGGGTTTGGCAGGTTAGATGTACCTATTCCATCGCCGAAGTTCCATTGGTAGGAGGTGATGGTGCCGAATGGGGCTGTGGAGAGGTTAGTGAAGTTGGTGGGTGAGCCTTCGCAGACGGTATCGGAGCGGAAGTTAGCGATGGGTAAGGGACTTACTATGACAGATCTACTTGTTGTATCTTTGCAACCTTTATCATCGATAGCAATCAATGTTACAACATATGTTCCTGGGGCATCGTAATAATGTACTGGATTAACGACATTGTAAGCTGTGTCTCCGTCACCGAACCACCATTCATAATATACAATATTAGCCCCTCTGCCACGAGAAAGATTAGTAAAAGGGGTACTATCACCAAAACAAACTGTTGGAGCAGTAAAATTTACATATGGAAGTGTATCAACGTGAACAATATGCCATACTGTGTCTTCGCATCCTAAGTTAGATCTAGCAATTAAATATGCATTATAATCACCCCAATTATTGTAAACATGAGTTGGATTTTGCTGAGTACTTGTAAAGCCATCACCAAAATTCCAGGTCCATGCAATGATATGTCCACCTGGTGCCCAACTTTGATCGAAGAAATGGGTAGTATCACCGAAGCAAACAGTATCGTATCTAAATTCAGCAAAAGTTTGAGAAACAAAAATTCTTCTTTGAAATTGAGTGCAGCCACATCCCGGCTGTAAACCTCCAGCGTTGTTGCATGCAGTTAATGTAACAACATATGTTCCAGTATCTGTGTACATGTGGTTCACTACTTGTTGTGGGTTTAAAAACCATGGAACACTGTGGGGTCCAAAGGTGGTTCCATCACCAAAATCCCAAAAATACCGCGTAGTTGAGGGATTAGCACAGCTATTAGGGAGAGAGATATTGATAAATGTTGCTCTTTGTCCAAGGCAAATTGAATCATCTGCGATGTTAAATCTAGCTTGAGGAGGTTGATAAACTCTAATGGGTGAAAATGTATTTTGAGTAAAATCGCAAACATTCTGGGCAGTGAGTGTTATAGTGTAAGAATTCATCACACCATTGTTACATCCAGTTTGAGTATAAGTATGACATACTTGTTGACCAACAGAAGTAAAAGGCAAGGTGTCAATGATCCCATCGCCCCAGTTAATAGTCATAAGTGTTGTCCTAGATATGTTACTACTATTGTTAGTTACACAAAAAGTTAAGGGAGCACAGCCAATGTTACCTATGGGTGGAGCGACCACAGTAGCTATTGGAGCTGTCTCCAAGATAACAGTATCGTAAGTAGTTATTTGACAACCATTTGAACCATATGCAGTTATTGCAATGGTATAGTATCCCAAACGAGTGTATCTATGTTCAATTGGAATAAAACTCGAAAATTGAGCAGGAGTAAAAGTTTGACTAGGTGATCCATCACCCCAATTAACAGTGTAATGTGTGATGCATCCATAGGATGGAGAAAAATTATAGATTCTAGCAGTGTCACTTAGATTGTTTGAATCACTATGGCAAAATAAAAAATTATGTTCTTCCCAATATGATACATTTGGTTGCTGGCGTATGGTTACAGGAATGGTTATTTGGTCTGTACACCCATTTCGATCTCTAATACGTAATCTAACATTAAATACGGCGTTGCCACAGCCATAAGAGCGAAAAACATGACTAGGATTTTGTAAAGTAGAAGTATTTCCATCACCAAAATCCCAATTGTACGTTAATCCTACTCCTGTCCCAGTAAAAGTGAATTGAACTGAACTACCAGAACATTGATTATTTGGAAATGAAAAATTTGCTACTGGTAAAGGATCTACACATACTAATTTGATGATACTATCTTTGCACCCCGATGAATCAGTTACAACTAGTTTGACGTTATAACAACCTGTTGAAGGATAATTATGAACAGGTGGGTTTTTTCCATTATACTGGGGGCTACCATCTCCGAAATCCCATACCCATGAAACAATGTCGCCCGTCCCCACAATGTAACTACTATCAGTAAAATCAATTCTGTTTTGTGAACATAATCTTCGGAATTTAAAGTTGGCATGAGCAGGACATTGGCTGTAAACTAAATTTGAAAGAAATAGTACATATAAAACAAAAAGCACAGATTTATTAATCATTTTAATTAAATTTTTATTTTGACATTAAAGATAAAAGTTAGTTTAATGGAAAATAATTACATTTTATGAATTAATACAAAAAATTAGGTTAACATTTAGTTAACATCCTAAATTAAGGATAATATTTGTTACGATTTTATCTATGTACAGCTCTTATAAAATTCAGAAAAATCAGTTAAACTCTATATCATAAGGAGGTTTAGCAATCCAAATCTTACCACTAAAGCCTACATAATGTTGCAAAAAAGTAAACCATGATGGAAAAAAGTTAGTAAATCTATTTTCAAGGTCAATATTTTCAAGTAATTTTTCAAATGATGAGACTTTTTTGGGATATTCGGTGATGGAATAAACTTGTAATTGTGCAAGTGAGGCTGCTTTTTCGATAGCATCTTGCAAACTTCCCAATGTATCAACGAGGTGAAGTTTATATGCATCTAAACCTGTCCAAACTCTACCTTGAGCTATACTATCTACGAAATGAAGTTGAAGTTTTCTTCCTTCAGAGACAGCTTTGATAAAATTTTGGTAAATATTATCCAATTCTTTCTGCAGTAATTTCATGTCAAAACTCGAAAGTGGTTTATAGATAGAAATATAATCACTATGTTGATGAGTTTTGATTTCGTCGACGGTTATACCCAATTTTTCATTAAAAAGTTTCTTAACGTTAGGAATAAGTCCGAAAACACCAATGCTACCAGTAATGGTAGTAGGTTCAGCGAAAATATAATTTGCCGAGCAACTAATATAATATCCACCACTTGCGGCATAATCTCCCATAGATACGACCACAGGTTTGACAACGCTTGCTTTTTTAATAGCATGCCAAATAGCTTCTGAAGCCATGGCATCACCACCAGGACTATTTATTCGTAAAACGATAGCTTTGATATACTCATCTCGAGCAAGTTTATTGATGAGTTCGGCATAATATTGCCCTGGGATTGAACCATATTCATAATCATATCCATTCACGATGTCACCAAACGCGTAAATTATAGCTATTTTTTCAGAACTTATTTTGAAAACATCTTCTTTTACGTGGTGAAAATAGTCTTTAAATGAAATAAAATTCAAGTCATCGATTTGAAGAAGCATATTTAAATAAGGTTTAGAATCTGAAAAGTAAAGAAGACTGTCTATCAGTTTATATTTTAGAGCTGATTTTGCAGGATATGCAAGGAGTTCATCTGTGATTCTATCTATTTCAGCAACATGAATATTTCTTGCATATGCTATAGAATCTGCTAATGTTTTCCAAATTGAGCGTGCAAGTTCTTCGTACTGAATACGATTTTCAGGACTCATTTTTTCATATACAAAAGGCTCTATGGCACTTTTAAATTTTCCATGCCTGACCACTTGCATGTCGATGTTTAGCTTTTCAAGAGCCTTTTTAAAAAAGAGAAGTTGTAGGTGAAGTCCTTTTAATTCTAGATTTCCATTTTCAGATAAAAAAACTTTATTAGCAGCACTTGCTACAAAATAGGCTTTCTGATTCATGGAATGTCCATATGCAATCACCCATTTTCCTCTTTGGCGGAAATTCACAAGTGCTTTTCGAATACTTTGCAGCGTTGCATAATTTGCATCGGGAGATGATACATACAAAAGTATGCCTTTGACATTGTCATCATATCCTGCGTATTCAATGGTTTTAATCAACGAAAGAAGCTGAACGGAGTTCAATGATAAATCTTCTAATAAAGAGAACGATGAAAAAACATCGGATGATTGTTCGACAATTTTTTGATCAAGGTTAATGATGAGAATGCTATTACTTTTAACATCTTCAACTTCTTTAATAGAAAACAAGCTACTTATTTCAGTTGTAATTACGATTAAGATAAAAAAGAACAAAAAAAGGATGGTTAAACATGAAATCATACTTCCAAGTAAAGAAGCTAAAAACATTTTCCAGAAATCTTTCATGGGTTATCGTTTTTAAGAAATTCCAAAATACTTCTAATGATGGAGGATACTTCTCGTGGATACTCAATGTGACTCATATGAGCTGAATTTTCAAGAAAAAGACAATAAGCCACTTTAGGTAAAATGGTTTGTCCGAGTACTCTACTGAAATCAATCCTGCTATCTTGCTTACCTAAAACAAAAACGAATGGAAAAGGTGCATTTAAAAGGAGTTCGAGATGATCTTGGCGGTTCATCATGGCTTCCTGGGTTGCAATTAAAGTTTCTTTGCTTATATTAGAGGAGATTTCTATCAATTGTTGAATGGTCGGTTGTAATTTGTCTTTTAGGGGTTCATAGAAAAGATTTTCAATGAAAGAACCGAGGAAGCTAAAACGATCATGCTTTATGATTTCGATGGTTCTTTTTCGAGCGCTAATGGTTTCTTCAGTATCACGAGCAGCGTGAGAATTGATAAGACCTATTCCATTTACTAATTCAGGAAAGGAATGAGCCATTTCAAGTGCTACATACCCGCCCATGCTATGTCCCGCTATAAAAACTTTTTGTTGAATATATGATTCGACGAATTTAGCTACATGATTTGCCATTGTTTGGATGGTAAGAGGATTTAAAAAAGGAGCGTCTCCATGACCTGGTAAATCAATTGCATAACAGCAACAATAATTCTTCAGTTCATTGATCAAAAATGTCCATGTATGTTTGGTTTCTGCAAAACCATGAACAAAAACGATGGGTTTTCCACTCCCTTCAACAATAAAGTTAAAATCTTTATTCATTTTAAGCCATATTGGTAAAAACTCTTACAACATCGTCATCTTCTTCGATTTTGTCGATTAATTTTTCGACAGTTGCTTGTTGTTCTGGTGAAAGATGTTTAAGTTCCATAGGAATATAGTCGAAATCAGCTTTTACAATGTGATATTTTTTTTCTTCAAGATATTTCTGAAGCGTTCCAAAAGAAGAAAAATCTCCATAAATTTGAATACCATCTTCATTTTTAAATACTTCTTCAGCACCATAATCGATAAGTTCCAGTTCAAAATCTTCTAGATTTTGAATATCACTTTGTATAATAAATACACACTTTTTTTCGAATAAATAACTTACAGAACCACTTACAGCAAGATTGCCACCATATTTGTTGAAATAACTTTTTAAGTTAGCCACTGTTCTGATGTGGTTATCAGTCGCACATATAATGAGAACAGCTACTCCAAAAGGTGCATATCCTTCGTAAATGTGTTCCTGATAGTCCGTTGCGTCTTTTTCTGAGGCTCTTTTAATAGCTCTTTCGATGTTTTCCTTGGGCATGTTATCACTACGCGCGTTTTGTATGATAGCGCGCAGCTTGGCATTGTATTCAGGATTAGGTCCATTCTCTTTGACTGCAATATAAATTTCTCTGCTATACCGGGTAAACAATCGGGATATATTACTCCAACGCTTGAGCTTCTTTTCTTTTCTGGCCTCGAATGCTCTTCCCATAGGATTTTCAAATCTTCCAACAAATGTACATCAAATTTAATCAAAATTTACATGTTAAAATAAAAATCTCTGCAAACTTAGTCTTCTATGTCCATTTTCTAAGATGGGTCTTGAAGGATATAGCTACACACTTGCGGTAAATATTACATATCAACCCGAAAAACGTAAGAGGATTCTGGTTTATTTTTTTAGAAGTTTTTCGTAAAGTGAAATGTATTTGGAAATCATGGAATCGTAATAAAAGTTTTTTACCATTTTTTTTCCATTTTGCCCTAGCTGTATTCGCAAAGAATTGTTTTTTGCAAGTAATAGCATCTTTTGGGCAATATCAGATGGATTTCTAATCTCACAAAGGAGACCATTTTTTTCGTGATGTACAATTTCCGGAATTCCACCTGCGTGGGTAGCTACAATAGGTAGGCCAAATTGCATGGCATCCAAGAGTGCTGTGCACAATCCTTCTTCTTTTGAAGTAAGAACAAAAACGTCGAAGCATTTGTACATGCTATACACGTCGTCCCTAAATCCTGTGAAAACGATATTATTATAGCAATTGAATCGTCTTGCAAAAGCTTCGACTTGTTTTCGAAGTTCTCCATCCCCCACAAGAACGAGGTATGTATTCGGCTGTTGTTGATACACGAGATCAAATGCTTTAATCAGTGTAAAATGGTCTTTATGATCGGCAAAACTAGCAACACAACCAAAGATGACACCTTCCTTGGAATTTACTTTTTTAAGTTCTATTGGACAAGAAAATTTTTCCGGGTCAATAGGTTCGATGCCACTATGAATAACTTCAAGTTTTTCGGGTTGAATGTCTTCTCTGAGGAGGATTTTTCTAATGGCTTCAGAAACAGATACTATGACCTTCAATTTGCTATGTTTATATTTCCATTTACTGAATCTGTTTTTAATGGCGGGAAAGTCGACTCTTCTTGTGTTAATTAATATAAATGAAGGGGTAAAATAACTGGCAAACAAAGCTAACGTCAATGAATGAGCGTCGTGAGTATGAACAATTTGAGGTTTGAGTTGGCGGATATAATGGCTGAGCGTCAGGATAGATCTCAATGAAAATTCATTTCTAGATGGAATGGGTAGTACGTTTAGATAACTTCTTGAAAAAAGAACACCTTTCTGATAGGCTGCGAGATGACTTTCAAACCCATACTGCAGAAGTCCTTCGTGAAGCAACAATACCTGTCGTTGACCTCCACGCCATTCTGGACCGGTGTCTAAGTGTAAAATGCGGTTCATAATTTAGATATCTCCTTTGGTTCAAAAGTAGAAACAATCATTTCAAAAAAAAATCAATTTTAAGGATTATTGATATGATAAGTTAAATGAAGGTTTACGTTCGGTTCGGGGAAGGCATTTTTTATGATAATATCCAAAGAGTCTATTCTTTGAGTAGTTCGGTTTTTAGCTGAAATAGAAATCGAATTTTTTCCTTCAGAAATCGTATACGTTTTTGGAGAAAGTTCAGGGAAAAAAAGTTGGAATGGAATTGACGAATGATTTTGAATGATAATTTCTATGTGTTTTTTCTTTTGATAGTTTATCTCAATAACCTGGATACATGCTCTAATAAAATTTTCGAGAATATTTTTAAATCCATAGACATTGTATTTATGCAAAACGAGGGTCCGTCTAGCTTGGAGAGCTTCATAGCAACCTTCTTTTGTAGCTTCTTTAACAAATAAAATTGTTAGAGGTCGATGTTCTTTATCAGAGTAAACAAAGCATGAAGGAAAATGAAGATCGGAATTTCCAATCATGGTCAGGTTTTTTTCGAGGCACCAACGATGAGCTTCCTCGCAATAATCGTTTCCATTTACAATCTCGATGCCATGCAAAAGTCCAGCTTCGTAGAGTTCAGTATGTTGATCCCACCATTTTACATTGAGGGGCTGTTGAACTTTCCAGCAAGGATGGTTCCAGAAAATAAATGCATTTTGTCGTTTAGCTTCTTCATAGGCATCGCGATAATTTTCTGTGAGAAGTTTGTTGGCATCGTTAAGAAAAATGGCATTGCTATGGCCCGGGGGCATAGAACGGGTTATTTCTGCCCCCAGTAGAAGGATGATACCATATTTTTCAGCAAGTTTTTTGGCGATTTCATAACTTTTATTCAAGTCGCCTTTGACGAAATTACTGAAGGGTTGATATTCGACATGTTCTGTCATGGATATGACTTGAATGCCTTCTCGATAAGCTTCTTCGATACGAAAAGTTGGCCAAACTAAGCCGTCAGAGAAAACTGTATGCATATGGAAATCAGCCTTTAGAGTTAAGTATCCTTCAATGTTGGGAAGCTTAATATTGGGTTGAGCATAAAAGAGTACACAAAGGAATATAAATAGTAAGGAAAAAAAATTTTTTCTCTCTCTTAAATTTTTCATTTTTTTCAAAAATAATAAAGCTTTAACTCACGCAATTATTTATGATAAATATTTGATTGCTTGAAAAGATAAAAGATTTCAAGATCCCAAACAAGTGTTAGTATTCGTCTTCATTGAAGAGAAAATCTTCTTTGGTTGGGTAGTCGGGCCAAAGGTCTTCAATGCTTTCAAAAACTTCTTCTTCATCTTCAATTTCATAAAGATTTTCAAGCACTTCCTTGGGTGCTCCCGAACGGATGGCATAATCTATCAATTCTGCCTTTGTAGCGGGCCATGGAGCATCTTCTAATTTGGATGCTAATTCCAATGTCCAATACATATTGCCCCTCCTTTTTAAAAGCGTGCAAAATTAGCAAATTTTTATGAAAAAAAAGAAATTCTTAGTTTTTTATAAACAAATAATAGAAAATAAACTAATGTTGGCCATAAAAAATACTGCGTAAAATAATCCCATGAGATAGTGAAAAAATTTCTCAAATATATTCTTAAAGAGAATAGACACATGAAAAAGCTTTCACTTATCAAAAAAACTATGTTTGAGAAAATAAAAAGGCATTGACTTTTTTTACAAGTTATTTCCTACATACAGGATCAAAAGGATTAAAAGTGCTATCAAAAAAACAGCAATGAGAATTTCGACAAACTGTGGTAAAATGAGAGAAATCAAGGTTAAAATCAAAGCTATAATTAAAATATAAATCAGCAATGTGACGATATCATCGGA
>JAOAAK010000002.1 GCA_026418905.1 Bacteroidales bacterium
CCACCTATGGTAAAAGCTATCCAAGAACAACAGGAAATAATTAATGACCTAAAGCAACAGATTGAAACTCAAAATAAGAAAATCGAAGAATTGGAAAAACAAATTGAACGCCTTAGTAAACTCATCGAGCAGAAATGAAACTTTTCTGCACCTTTTAAAAGCTGCTTTTACGCAGCTTTTTTTATTATTTAAATTTGTAAAAAAATGCCCAGGGAGGATGTCTTAAAACAAATCGAATTGCTGCCACTCAAACCTGGGGTATACCAGTTCTTTGATGAAAAGGGAAACTTGCTTTATATAGGAAAAGCTCAAAATTTACGAAAAAGAGTAGCAAGTTATTTTCAAAAAGAACCCTCCTCCATCAAACTTAAATTACTTGTTAGTAAAATTAACCGTATCGAATTTATCGTTGTATCATCATCTATAGATGCACTCATTCTCGAAAACAATCTTATTAAGAAGCATCAACCTAAATACAACGTATTGCTTCGTGACGATAAAACTTACCCTTGGATAATCATTACTGATGAGGAGTATCCTAGAATTATTAAGACAAGAGATAAAACTTATCGCAATGCAGAATACTTTGGTCCATACCCATCTGGTCGCATGATGCATTCTATCTTAAACGTATTCGAAAGACTTTTTTACTTTCGGACATGCCAATTGAAATTAAATGAAAAAGATATTCAAAAAGGAAAATTCAAACCCTGTATATCATTTCAATTGAAAAGATGCTTGGCTCCTTGCATAGGCTTACAAAGCCATGAAGATTATTTACACATGGTTCAACAGGCAAAAAAAATTTTACGAGGAAATATCAAGCCGGTGCTTCAAGAAATCGAACAACAAATGAAGTCTTTTGCTGAGCGCTGGGAATTTGAAAAAGCTCAAGAGATGAAAGAAAAATGGCAATTGCTTAAAGAATATCAGGCCAAATCTGTAGTTTCTTTTCCACATCTTGGTAATGTAGATGTTTTTAGTATGATACGTGATGGTGAATATGCATATGTCAATTTTTTTCGAATTGTTGAAGGCAATGTGGTGTACGGTCAATCAATCGAACTTAAATCTCGTCTTGAGGAAACAAATGAAGAACTTCTTTTATTAGCTATAGGTAATTTTTGGGCCATGATGGGAGAAAACCCAACTGAAGTCATCGTTCCCTTTCCTATTCACGCTAAAATGGATCATATCAAATTTGTAGTTCCTAAGAAGGGTGAAAAACTTGAATTGCTTAAACTTTCCCTTAAAAATGCCACAGAGTTTAAAGAAAGACAACAGAAACAACTATTACAAATAAACCCCGAAACATACATCGATAATTTACTTCTCAAAGTACAATCAGAATTAAATCTTTCTCAAAAACCTGTTCATATTGAATGTTTTGATATTTCAAATTTTCAAGGAGAAGAAGCAGTTGCAGCTTGCGTTGTTTTTAAAAACGGAAAACCATCAAAATCCGAGTATAGAATTTTCCATATTAAAACTGTGACGGGTGCTAATGATTTTGCTATGGTGAAAGAATCAGTGTTTAGACGATATAAACGTTTGGTTGAGGAAAAAAAAGAGCTGCCACAATTGGTGATCATCGATGGTGGTAAGGGACAACTATCTGCTGCTCACGAAGCTATTCAAGCACTTAAATTGCAGGATCAAATCCATCTTATTGGTATTGCAAAAAAACTAGAAGAAATATTTAAGACTAATGATCCTCTTCCACTATTTCTGAATAAAAAAAGTGAGGTGCTAAAATTCATCCAGAGAATCCGTGATGAAGCCCATCGGTTTGCTTTAAAAAATCACAGAAAATACAGATCTCAACAAGTGCTTTCCTCGCAATTAAAAAGCCTTCCTGGCATTGGGGAAAAAACCGTTCAAAAACTTTTTAAATTTTTTGGTTCCTTAGAAAACATGGCAAAAGCTGATCGTTTTACTTTTATCCGACATTTTGGAGCTAATCGCGGATCGCGCATTTATGTAAATATAAAAAAAATCTTGCCAACTTTGATTAATGAAAAATAATAGATGGATCTTTTGGATCGTTGCATGGACAGGTGTACTTATTTTGAGTCTTTTTTTACTCTTATCTCCTTTTCATAATAAAAATACAATCAAAGCAACAGATTTTATTAGCGACTCAGTTGGTTTTGTCGGATTCATATACAAGATTGATTCATTGCATTGCCAACGCTTATTCTTCCTACCAGCCGAAACAAGGGAAGAAATATGTCGTGATGCTTTCTTTTTACAAAAATTTTGCGACTCACTTCTCGTGGCGGGCTATAATCTAAAAAACTCTAAACATATAGTTTGGATCTGTAAAAAACAAACTAAAATCACACAGGAGAAACTAGAGTTTCCTTGGATTATTAAGGAAAAAGATGGTTGGTTCATTTTTTCTAAAAACAAGGATATCGTTGATCATGTTCTTCAAAATTCTTCAAATGAAAATTCCTTTACAAAAGTTTATGAAAGCTTCGAAAAATTGCGCGAAAATCATTGGTTTTTTAGAGACGATTCAATGCTTTTTTTACATCACTATAACTTTTGTTCTTGTGCGGATTTACGTTCATGGAAACGCTACATTGTTCAAGAAGATACTATTTTATGTAATCTACAAATCGAGTGTATTAATAGTCAAATCGAATCTCCCAAAGCCACAGAGAACTTAAATAGCATATTTGTCAACATACCCTCATTGGCTGATTGCGTATATGTTTCAGTTAAGATAAATCGTGAATTTGCGAACTGGAATAAAATTCTTCCTTTCCCTATAGTTCCTCCATGTGGATGGTTCGATATTTATCAGAAGCGTGTTTGGTTTGGATGGATTGATACAATTGATACATTAGAAAAATACAGCCAGTTCTACACCAATTTTTCTACCAACATACCTTTAAAGTTTCGTACTGATTCCCATCATTTTTATTTTTTAAACACGGCTAACAAAGTCGCGTATTGGTGTTGTGATAGTTCAGTTCTTCAAGACATTCTACAACTTGTAAGTTTCGGCAACAACTTGCTAAAACGCAATAGGTTTTTAAGTGTTTTGTCCCGCATTCCATCTTCGTTTCTTGAAGTTCACGTTGCGTTGGAAGAATTTCCCAGATGGAAGATTCATCATGTTTTGTTCAACAGAAATATTTGTTCATATTCACGTCTTAAAAATTCAACACCAGACGACTTTTTATTACCTCCTCACTTTTTTTGTAAAGTTGTTCAACATCCAAATGATGCTTATATACTTTTGCATGGTCAAGACGGATTTGCATACATTCTTACGCCATCACAACACAAATTAGTCAAACTTTTATCGCTCATTCCAAGAATTTCTAATGCATATGTTTTTTCATCGTCTACGTCAGAAAAGTTATTTGTCCTCTTAGACTCAAACCAATTGTTTTACATTCAGAATAGCAAGAAAAATTCTGTACCAGGTAAATTGAATTTGCATGATGCTATACCTCAAACTATTTCTGCCATATACTTAAAAAATCCTCCAGGTTGGCGAATTGTTTTTTTAAATAAAAAGGGAAATTTAGTAAATATTCAATTATCAGGATTACCTTCTTCTGGCTGGAAACCGAAGTTGCCAAAAGTTTCTAGTAATCCACTTATCATGGGAAATGATGAATATTATTTCGTTAAGGACAAAAACTTTATTTACATCTTGAACCGTACTGGTAAACAAATTTATAAAGGAACAATATTTTCATCATTTTACTTTTCGGGTGATTCAACATGGTGGATTGGGCAGGAAAAAAAACTGTTTATTTTTTACAAAAAGAAAATTCAAAAATTTTCTTTACCCTCATCCGTAGAAGATCTTGAAATATTACATGCATCTGCTCATGGAGCTGCTATCTCGAACAATCAAAATCTCCTTATTACTAATGATTTTATCCATTGGAAAAAATATTTTCTACCTTTTAAGAACAACGAGATAACAAAAATTTTAATAAGAAAAATTCAAAATGAATGGAAAGGGTACGTTCTTCTTAAAACAAGTCAGCTTTATGCTTTTCAAGTAGACTTAAAAGATGATCGTATCACGATTGAAAACTATTATGATACTTACGCTGATATCTGTTATGATAACTATCATGTTTTTGGTATTCTTTTCAATCGTAATGCTATCAGAAAACTAAACTGATATATAATATAAATTTTAATCTTTTATGTTTTTTTTTAAAATTTGCAACGTTTACATAAGAAAAAAGTCTAATGTAAAAATCACTTTTATGAAAAAACAAAAATGGATTTTACTTTTAACCGTTATGTTGTTTTTTTCTTGTGTTAAGGAAGAATTTGATTTGGACAGGCTAGGAACTACTGATTGGAATCCCAACGTTGCAGCTCCTTTGATCAATACAGAAATGTCGATGTGGGATGTGTTGATGGACTATGATTCTAATGAAGTGTTTGTAATTGATTCCAACAAACTTTTATACCTCGTTTACGATGGATATTATCAAAGCCCTTCTGCTGAAAATTTTATTCAATTATCTGATCAGTTTATTTCCAACAATCAAAACTTAGTAATTCCTGGTGGACCTTTAAATGGACTTTATACTTACACGATTAACACGTACATAGACCTATCTCTTCCCAACGGAATCATATTAGACAGTGTCTTTCTAAAGCAAGGAACTCTGCAGGTTAATTTAAATTCTACACTCAATTATCCGTCCATGTGTGTCATTTCTTTTGGCAACTCAACCCAAAACGGACAACCTTTTGCTGATACGCTTATTTATACCATTCCGTCTGGTTCATCTTCACATAATCTAACAGGAACCAAACTTGTTTTTGATCCAAACAACCCAAATAGGTTACCCGTAAATATTACTCTATACGTTCAAGGCAATGGCAATCCTAACCTTTCTCCTTATTTTTTAAATTTTGCATTTTCAATAAGTAATCTACGTTTTTCAAGAATTCATGGATACTTGGGGCAGTTCTCTATTTCCAATAACATGGATACTCTTAGTTTTCGGATCTACAACAGTGCTATTACTGGAATTATTTATTGGGAAGATCCTCGCTTATACATTAATTTAAAAAATTCATTTGGTATCCCTTTTGATGCTTCTTTCATTTACTTGGCCACGCAACGAACCATTCCCCCTTACAATTCTGTAAATATTACTGGCCCAGGAATACCTAACCCATGGCATATATCTTTCCCTTCGTCGTTCGGTCAAACATCTGTTTCTTCGTTGAATATTAACAAAAACAATTCTAATTTAAGTAATGCTCTTGCTATCATGCCACAAAAACTACTGAGTGTAATAGATGCTAGCGCCAACCCAAATGGCAACATTGTAAAAAACTTCGCTCTCGACACAAGCCGTATTCACATTTATGGACGTGCAGAATTTCCTTTTTTCGGATATGCTCACGGCTTTGTTCTAGCAGATACTATTCCTATTACTTTTCCTGATACACTTAACAACGTAGAATGGATACTTTTTAGGCTTTATACAAAAAATGGGTTTCCTGTAGATGCAAACATTCAATTGTATTTTCTTGATTCTTTGAATCATTTGAAAGACTCTCTTATATCGTCCTCTCAAACTTTAATTTTAAGCGCTTTTACAAGTGGACCTCCCGACTACATCGTAACTCAACCTCAGGAAAAAATGTTAGATGTTGTTTTTCCTAAACAAAGAGTTCAGAACCTGTTAGGAACTAGGAAAGTAATTATTAAAGCTCGGTTAAATACTCAGAACTCCCCAAATGCAATCATTAAGATATATGCTCATTACAGACTTAAAGTACGATTGAGTATGCAAGTACAGTTTAAATTTTCTTCTAATTTCTAACTATAAAAATGGAGGATATTACTATGAAAAAAATATTTGTAATCGCCATCATGTTTCAATTGATTTTCGTTTTGAATTCACAAAACGACTTGATTATTCACGGATTAAATATCATACCTCAGTCTACATATTTAAATCCCTCCTTCGTTCCTCAATGTAAGGTTCATGTTGGTTTACCTTTCCTCTCAAGTTTTTATTTGGATCTTGGGCACAATGGATTTAACGCACAAGATGTTTTATCAATTAGTCAGCAAGATTCCGTCATCATCAATATGAACTCATTATTGGATAAACTCAAGAAAAACAATCTCGTATTTACTAACCTTAATTTTGAGTTCTTCTCTATGGGCTTTAAATTGAAACAGAAACATTATTTCAATTTTTACCTGGCTGAAAAATTCGGAGTTCGAATGTATTATCCTCGTGATCTTATTGAATTTATATACAAAGGAAATGGTGCACTACTGGACGAAAAAATGCATATAGGTCGTCTGAGTTTAAACTTCATGCATTATAGAGAATATGCGTTGGGATATGCGTATCTATGGAAGAATAATCTGTATTTAGGAGGTCGGATAAAATTTTTGTTTGGTAAATCTAACTTCCATACTCGGAAATTAGACGCTTCCCTGACTACCACTTCTCCTTTCTTCGATATTACAGCCCAAGCTGATATTGACCTTAGAAGTAGCGGATTATTTGGTTACGACAGCACCAATGAATTTGATGGTCGTGAATACCTCATGAATACAAAAAACTTTGGCTTAGGTATTGACGCTGGAGCCACATATAAATACAACGACAAGTTCACATTTGCTGCATCAATAGTTGATTTTGGCTACATTCGCTGGAAAACTAACACGACCAATTTCGTGAATCATAATCCAAATGCTACATTTACTTTTTCTGGAATTGACATTAGCGATTTTGTTGGAGATAGAGATTCTACCGATACCATTAATATGGAAGATAAACTAAACGCTATTAAGGATTCTATATTTGACATATTTAAAATCGATACCAATTATAACGCCTACACCACCATGCTTAACACCAAAATACATTTAAGTGGCTTTTATCAATTGACTAAAAACGACAAAATCTCCGCAATTCTTCGCATCTGGTTTTACGATAAGGGACTTCATCCAGCTCTGAGCGTGTCATACCTAAGAAGATTGGGCAATGTATTCAATATATCTGCATCTTATTCTATCACTAATAGCAATTATACAAATCTTGGTTTAGGTTTTTCTCTCAAACCTGGTTTCTTCCAAATTTATCTCTTAACTGACAATATTCTTTCTCCTTTTATCTGGAACAAATATGTATGGGATGGTGGTAACAGTAGTATTTCATTACCTAGAAACTGGAAATATATGAACGTTCATTTTGGAATTAATCTGGTTTTTGGCTGCAAACCACCCAAAGATTACATTCCAATTTTTTAATAATTTTTTTCTTTATTTTTGCTTTCTAAACTAGACCCATATGAAAATACCTAAAGGTTTAATCCCTTCGGCGCTTGCCAATATGGGTGAGCGTTTTGGTTTTTACACCATGATGGCCATACTCGTTTTGTTTTTGGAAGCTAAATTTAACCTTGGAAAATCTTGGAATGGCATTATTTATTCCGTGTTTTACGCTTCCATCTACTTGCTTGCTCTTGTTGGAGGAATCATTGCCGACAGAACAAGAAATTACAAAGGAACCATCTTAATTGGTTTACTAGTGATGTCTCTAGGATACGTACTCATGGCTTTCCCAACACCAATACGTTCTGACCAACAAGCACTATTTTTAATCATCACCTTGTTAGGACTTTTTACGATTGCATTTGGAAATGGCCTATTTAAAGGTAATTTACAAGCACTTGTAGGTCAAATGTATGATAATGATGAATTTAAACCCTATCGTGATCGAGGATATCAAATATTTTATTTATTTATTAACGTGGGTGCTTTTTTTGCACCTCTTGCTGCTACAGGAGTTAGAAATTGGTGGCTTCATAGTCACGGTTTTGCATATAAATCTGAATTACCATCTCTATGTCATTCCTACCTTGACGGAAAACTAGCTGCAGAGGATATTCAGAAATTTGAAACCTTTGCACGGGAAGTTTCTCTCAACGGCCAATTTTCATCCCTGCAAGAATTTGCTACCAATTACTTGGATGTTTTCGTTAAAGGATACCACTATGCTTTTATTGTGTCTGTTCTTGCCATGCTTATTTCTCTTCTTATTTACCTTGCTTACAAAAAATTCTTTCCTGACGTTCGTAAGCATGAAACAACTACCCAAGATAGCTCTGTTCGAGAAATTCCTGTCATGTCCAAAGAAGAAATTCGTCAGAGAATTTACGCATTGCTCGCTGTCTACGCAATTGTAATATTCTTCTGGTTTAGCTTTCATCAAAATGGTTTAACTCTAACTTATTTTGCCAAAGAATACACTCATCTCGAATTGTGGGGCTTCCCTCTAACGGCTGAAATCTTTCAATCCATCAATCCCCTTTTCATCATTGTTCTAACCCCTATTATAATAGCATTTTTTGGTTTTCTCTCAAAGAAGAACATGGAACCTTCTACTCCCAAAAAAATAGCCATAGGTATGTTTATTGCAGCCCTTGCTTACTTACTCATGATGATTGGTTCATTCAACCTACCACCTCGTTATGAAATTCAAAGCGTAGTTCCTGAAGAACTTAAAGTAACACCATGGTTACTTATTGGAACATATTTTATTTTGACTGTTGCTGAATTGTTTATAAGTCCTTTGGGTATCTCATTTGTATCCAAAGTTGCTCCACCCCAATATCAAGGATTGATGCAAGGCGGTTGGCTTGGCGCAACAGCTATTGGAAATCAACTTTTATTCATTGGTGGATTGCTTTACGCTAATGTGCCTTTATGGATTACATGGCTGACATTCGTAGTGGTATGTCTTCTTTCCATGCTTACCATGATCATGATGCTACGATGGTTAGAAAAATTTGCTAAGTAAATGATTTTATTTCATCATAAACTTCTTATGGCGGGAACTCTCATGTTCCCGCTTCTTTTATATAGCCAAGTTGATGTAGGTGAAGTTTTTCATAATGAACAAATTGGAATTTCAGCAACTCTAATCACCCGTTTTCAAAAATTTAATTCATCACCCAATCATTCTCAAGACCATTTTTTAGATGTAATAGACAGTCCGAAATCGGTTCTTATATTATCAGAAAAAAACAAGTTTTACGTTCAAAACCTTGAAGGTGAAAATACGTTGGTGTTTGCCCTGGATTCTCCTCAACTTATCAAAATTATATCTCATTCTTTTAACATAAAACAACAGTTTCTTTTCCAAGCTCATGAAGAAAAGGAATTAGGGTATGTGCTGACGACTAAATTTACTCGAGATGTATTCAAAGGCAAACCTGTTGAGGCTTGTTTCTCACACCGTAAAAAATTTTTATGGGTTACGTATTATCGTCGCTCTTATGATGAAAATGCCATCTTGCCATCAGCCTTGGCTATCATAGATACTGATGCAGATACCATTGTTCGAGTGATGGCAACAGGACCACTTCCCAAAATGATAGCTGCTTCGCCGAATGGTAAATGGATAGCTGTGACACACTGGGGTGACAACACCATCGGGATCATTAATGTAGATTCAGATAATCCAAAAAACTTCAAATATATTGCTCATCTTGTCGTAGACCAGCAGCTCAAACTTAGTCCATCTACTAACACAGCAGTTAACCGAGACAGTGAGTGTGGTTTATGTTTGCGTGGCACCTGTTTTTCAGAAGATAGTCGCTACCTTTTTGTTGGAAGAATGGGAGGCGGCGGGATAGCAGTTTTCGAAACGTCAAATTGGAAATATCTTGGAACTATTTGGGGCATGAAAACTAACGTTCGTCATCTAATCGTGCATAAAAATTATCTTTACCTGACAGCTCATAAGCCAGGTTTTATCCAGCGAGCGCCTATCGATTCCATCATCAAATACGTAGAACAAAAAATTTTTTTCTATCCATATTGGGAAGAAGTATTTGTGGGTAAAGGTGTACGAACCATGGATATTTCACATGATGGTAAATGGATTTTTGCAGCTGTCAATGACGAAAAAAAAATTGTTGTTGTAGATGCTTTTTCTTTCAAAATTGTTTTATCCTGTGAGGCTGACCCCTTCCCCGTTGGACTTGATTATGATGAGAACTCAAAATTCATTATTGTAACTTCTCAAGGTAAAACCCACATTGGAGGTGGTAATTCAATAATGTTATATAAATTTTTTGACCAACCTTAAAGCCATCTGGGAATAGTGTTTCTTTGACGAATCATGTAATTCTTATTAATGGGCATGGTATAAGCTCTAATTTTTTTCTGATAATGACTACGATAACCCATTGCAGAGTATTTTCTTTTAACGTATCTTTTATAACTTCTGTATTGACTAGATCCACAAGAAGTAAAAAATAAAATACATATGATTGAAAGCCATATCCATTTTCCGATGAAAGACTTGTGCTTTCTCATTTTTTTCTGTAAAAATACAAATAAAATTTATAAAAAAGTAGAAGGCAAATTATGACAGGAAACAACTATTTTATTTTTAGAAAGATAAGCCAAGTATACTGTTGAAAAAATCATAGTTGTTATTTTTGTAAAAAAATGTATTCTTTAGAAGAAGCAATCTCACTAATTTACTCTCTTCCAATTCAAGTCGAGAAAGAAAAACTTCATTTTTTACATACTCTTCACAGAATTTTAGCCCAGGATATTCTCGCTGATAGGGACATGCCACCCTTTGATAAATCGGCTGTGGATGGATATGCATGCCGCAAAGAAGATATCCACCAACCTTTAAAAGTTATAGAAATCGTAGCAGCTGGGCAAAAGCCAAAGCAGGAAGTAGTAAAAGGTACATGTATTAAAATCATGACAGGTGCCCCTATCCCCCGCGGTGCAGACACGGTTTTGATGAAAGAGCACGTGGAAGAAAAAGATGGCTGGATTACTGCCAAAATTTTATCTTCAGCATCCAACATTGCTTTTCAAGGAGAAGATATGCGTGAAAATGAAATAATCATTAAGAAAGGAACTTTTATCCGTCCACAACACATAGGAATTTTTGCTTCGACAGGCCATACAACGGTAGAAGTATATAAGCAAATTAAAGTCGGTATTGTAACCACAGGCGATGAAATCGTGGAACCTTCATTTACACCTGAAACTTTTCAAATTCGCAACACAAATGCATATACGTTAATGGCTCTTATTGAGGAAGCAGGCGCTATTCCACATTATTATGGAATAGTTCCTGATCAAACCTCGATACTTTTTCAAATAATTCAGAAAGCTAGTGACGAGAATGAACTTGTTCTTGTTACTGGCGGGGTTTCGGAAGGAGATTTTGATTTTGTTCCGCAGATTATGAAAGAATTAGGATACCAAATCTTGTTTGATTCTCTATCCGTGCAACCCGGTCGGCCAACGACTCTTGCACGAAAAGAAAACAAGTATATTTTCGGCTTAGCCGGCAATCCTGTCAGTACTTTCGTGCAATTTCATTTGCTCGTAAAACTTCTTATTTGGCGAATAATGGGTTGGGAAGAAAAACCAAAAACATATAAAATTCGCATGGGTTCATCTATTAATCGAAAGAAAGCAGAAAGAACTTCATTTTACCCCATTCGAATCAATGTAAATGGAGAAGCTGAACCTATTCGATACAATGGGTCAGGACATTTTTATGCTTTCGCAGAAGCTGATGGATTGGTAGTTATAGATAAGGGTCTGAAAGAAATAAGTAAAGGAAATGAAGCTACTTTACGACTCATATAAACGGAGAATTACTTATTTACGTGTGTCCGTAACTGATCGATGCAATCTGAGGTGTACGTATTGCATGCCTGAAAATGGTATTAAACTTTTGTCACATCAAGATATTTTAAGCTTTGAAGAAATCACAAGAGTAATTAAATACGCTACCGAGCATGGTGTTTATAAAATTCGAATTACTGGGGGTGAACCTCTCGTAAGAAAAAACATCGTAAACTTGGTGGCTATGATAGCAGAAATTCCTGGTATTCAAGATCTTTCTATGACCACCAACGGACAATGGTTAGCTCAATATGCCTATGATTTGAAAAAAGCAGGTCTTCACCGTATCAATGTAAGTCTTGATACCCTTGATCCCGAAAAATTTAAACAAATCACACGTGGTGGCATTCTCCAGAATACACTTGATGGTATCTTTAAGGCCCTCGAAGTAGGATTTTATCCCATTAAACTTAATTGCGTGATTGAAAATTCTACCGATGAAGATGATGCAAAACTAGTAAAACAATTTGCCGAAAAGCATGGCTTTGAAATTCGTTTTATCCAAAAAATGAATTTGGAAAAAGGGATCTTTTCTCACGTAATTGGTGGAGAAGGAGGTAAATGCCATACTTGCCATAGACTGAGACTTTCAGCTAAAGGGGATCTTGTTCCGTGCCTTTTTAGCGACCTCGAATACAACATCCGTGAATGGGGAATTGAAAAAGCTTTTGAACTTGCCCTTAAAAATAAGCCCTGTTGTGGTCATAAAGCAATAAAGCATTCTTTCTATAGCATAGGAGGTTAATCCATGGAAAAAAATTTTTCTCATCTCGACGAGAGTGGAAAAGCTCAAATGGTCGATATCTCAAACAAACCCTCTTCGGAAAGAGAAGCCCTTGCCAGAGGAATCATAAAACTTAAACCTCAAACCATTGATCTTATCAAACAACACTTAATCAAAAAGGGTGATGTCATTACAATAGCCGAAATTGCAGGTATACAAGCAGCTAAAAAAGCATCGGAACTTATACCTTTATGCCACCCCATACAATTAACGAAAATTGATGTAACGGCTATAATTCGAGAAAACGAGATCGAAGTGAAAAGTCTTGCTAGATGTGTAGATAAGACTGGTGTAGAAATGGAAGCCCTTACCGCTGTTAGTATTGCTCTATTAACTATTTACGACATGTGCAAAGCCGTCGACGATTCCATGTCCATAACAGACATATCTTTGGTGTACAAAACAAAAAAACCATGAACTCTTCTTCCATGATAAAAGTAGTTTCAGTTAATATTTCCGAAAAAAAAGGAATATCTAAACATCCTGTTGATCGCATATATCTGACACGAAATGGTATTGAAAATGATGCTCACCGTGACACAGGACATCGCATGGTAAGCATGCTTGGTTTAGAAAGCATCCAAAAATTCAGCAAGCTTCAACAAAGATCGTTTCAGTTTGGTGACTTCGCAGAAAATATCACCACCGAAGGAATGGAACTACAAAAAGTTCATCCTCTCGATCTATTTTACAATGATAAGATCGAACTCGAAGTTACTCAAATTGGCAAAAAATGTCATGGAGATGGATGTTCGATTTTCCAAAAAGTTGGCAGTTGCATCATGCCCTACGAAGGAATTTTTGCTAGAGTCGTGCGCGAAGGTTTTTTACAGGCTGGAGACATTCTTTACTATAAACCACGTGTTCATTCTTGCCTTGTTATAACGCTAAGCGATAGAGCTTATCAGGGAATCTACGAAGATCTAAGTGGCAAAATCATTGTCGAGAAAATCAATGATTTTTTTACATCAAAAAACATCTTTCACGAAATCAATCATACGTTACTACCTGACGATAGAGAAATGCTAGAAAAAAACATTTTGAACGCAATTGATCGAGGAACAGATCTCCTTATTACCACAGGAGGAACTGGTATTGGACCGAAAGACATTACCATTGAAACAGTAAAGCCTTTATTGGATAAAGAAATTCCTGGTATTACTGAATATATTCGCTGGAAATACGGGCACCAAAAACCCCAAGCTTTATTAACTCGTAGTCTTGCAGGGGTCTTGAAAAAAACTCAAATTTACTGCATCCCTGGTAGTGCTAGAGCTTCAAGAGAATACATAGACGAAATTCTACCTCATTATTTCCATATCATGAACATGTTGTATGAAATCGATGATCATTAAACTATAACTTTCTTTTTGAATTGAAACAAAACCATACCTAAAACATAGTACATAAGAACAATAATGGCAATGCTTTTATAGTTCAAGATTACCGCAAAACTTGAACCTATGATGACGAGTGTAATAAATAAAAATTTACTTGTAATTGCTTTCATCTTTAGGTTTTCGAGATGCACGGGGACTATCATTGCCCAAGATATGAGAAATTGAAAAATTAAAAGCCACTGCTTCGAAAACACATCCGACCAAAATAACAAAGATGAAAAAACAAAAATAGCTGCTGCAGGAGAAGGCAATCCCACGAAATAATCATACGAATTTTTTTGCGTGTTAAATTTAGCAAGTCTAAAAGCCGCCATGATCACATATAACCCTCCCACTACTAATTGATCATGTAAAAAAAACACATCTTTGAAGTAAAACACGATCATAAAGCCTGGTAAAAGACCAAATGAAACAACATCTGCCAGACTATCTAATTCTTTTCCAAATAAAGATTCTGCCTTCAAAATCCTAGCAAAAAAACCATCAAGAAAATCGCAGAAAACACCAACAAGGAGAAAATACCAAGCTGTTTCCCATTGCAACATGTGTAAAAAATATAACCCCAAAACGCCTGCTACGAGATTTCCTGTAGTAAAAGCATGTGGAATCAAATATTTGAGCATTTTTCTACAAATGTAAATCAAATAAATTGATTATCTTTGTATTAAGAAAAATTGTATCCTTATGGAAAAAAAGATGAAATGGTTTGTATTTGCATTATTTACGAATTGCTATTTTATCTTTTCACAATGCGACACAATAGATCACCAAGGACAAGATTGGATCATTAACAGCCAATTAACAACTGGTGGTGTACATAAAAACATTAAGGTATTCAAGTTAGAAACGAACGTTACCTTGTTTGTAGATTCTGCTTGTAAATTTTTGGAAATTTGGGCCGATACCATCCTTGTATATGGGACCATCAATGGCAATGGCAGGGGAGAAAAAGGAGGTGCAGGAGGTTTAGGTGGGATTAAAGCTAATGGTAGTGGAAATCCTGGTAAGGGAGGTAAAGCTGGATTGGATGGAGAAGGTCCAGGAAGAGGAATAAAAGGGAGTGATGGAGGGGATGGTAATACAATTACTCAAATTTGTGGTGGTTTTCTTTGTAATGGTAATAGAGACGGGCTAAATGGAGGTGGAGGTGGAGCAGGAGGTGGTTCTGGTGGAAGTTATGGCGGAAGAGGAGGTGCCGGAGGGTTTGGAGCTTATGGATCAGGTTTTTCTGGTGCTTCTGGTGGAAATTACGGTCCAGGTGGGGGTCTTTCTTCCAAGTATGGAACTGCTGATAATTACGATATTCAATGGGGTTCTGGTGGCGCTGGAGGAGGAGGTGGCGGCGGGGGATATTCGAACGGCACCAACGGGGGAAAAGGTGGGAAAGGTGGAGCTTACGTACTGTTGAAGGCTAACAAAAATATGTTTATAAACGGCAGCATCCAATGCAATGGAAGTGATGGAGGCAATGGAGGTAACGGTGGAGGCGAATCAACCGATAACGGATATGATTGTACTTCATCCGGATACAATTCCTGCACGCTCTGTCCCCAGGCTGTTTTTGATGCAGCTGGAGGTGCAGGAGGAGGCGCAGGAGGAGGTTCAGGAGGAGGTGTTCTTTTGCATTCCAACGGTTCACTTACTTTTCTTGGAACTATTTCTGTCAATGGTGGAGCGGGTGGCAATGCTGGTATACCAAATGATCAAATGGGAAATTGTTTCGATTTTGCTCGTGGTGGAGCTGGTGGCGGTGGTGGACGAGTTAAATTCTTTCTCAATCCTTGCGCCGCTAATATTCTAAATGGTCAAATTTATGCCAACGGAGGGGTCGGTGGAAATGGCACAGCTCAAGGTTTTTCAGGTGACAGCGGTACTATTCGCAAAAATTTAATTTCCCCAGATTTTGTTCAATTAACTGCAGGCATGATTAAAGGTGTCGATACCTTTTTCTGCGACTATGGGGATGTTCCTCTCATCTCATCTGTAGCTCCAGCCTCAGGTGGCTTACAAACATACAACTATCAATGGCAATATAGTGTAACAGATAGCGTCAGCGGATTTCAAAACCTTCCAGGGCAAACAGGTCTTACTTGCGATCCTGGCTTTATCATGACCACCACATGGTATCGAAGAAAAGTAACATCTGGTTCCTGTGTTGCTTATTCAAACGCAGTGAAGTTTGAAGTCAAAAATTGCCAAAGTGTTGAAGAAAAAAACTTATCTTCTATTTTCATTTATCCCAATCCAGCTCACGATAAACTACATATCGTTTCTCAATTTCCTTTCAAAAGAAAGGATCGCCTTACTATTTACGATATTACCGGAAAAATACTTATCGATGAATCTCTTCAAGAAAACCAAAACCATTTGCTCGTGAATTTGCAAATCCCCCGCGGCACTTTCTTTCTTACTATCTACACACAAGATAAGCTTTATCGGCAAATCTTAGTCGTTGAATAATTTGACTGTTTTTTAATACTATCTTTGCAAAAAAAATGCGATTGTCCGTTCTTATTTTCCTTAAACTCACTTTTCTTTTAAATGGTCAAAAAATCTATCCCTATCTTCCAAATCTTCAAAAAGCTAAAACAGGAATTATTTATGCTTTACCATATAATACGATTAACCTAACCATTGAAGTGAAACAAACTATTTTGGAAGAAGGTCTATTTTCCAATCAAGCCTCAAAATTTTTTTCATTTCATGATGATTTTCTCAAATCCTTACATGGCTCGATTTATGAATTAAAATCCATCCAATATTCTATTCATGTGGAACCAGATTTTAAAAGATCCTTTCTATTCGTTCCACCTGGACGAAAAGAACTTACGACGTATACTTCTCACTTTTTACTACTCGCTATCAATGATGAACCTGTCAACTTGATTGAACCTTCTCATCAATTTCATATAAGTTTCAATTTAAACCATTCATCTTCCACATCTTATTTCCCAATTTTTAACAATTCTTATTGGCGAACCGATACCATCAAAGAAAAAACCTTTGTCGACAGCGTGATAATTGAAAACATCAAGGTAATTACAAAACTAACCGAGAAAACTTTTGAAGAAAAGGGAAAAGAAATTGCAGATGCATTAAATAAAATTTGGCAGAACAAAATTGAACTAAACTCTGGCACCAATGAGGTTGGTTACGAAGTCTCGACATTGAGATATATGAATCATCAACTCGATTCTATCATACAGCTCTACAACAGTTTATTTATGGGGAAAAAAGAAGAGAAAATTCACTCCTATTCGCTAACCATACATCCCATACAAAATGATACGATTTACCTTTTTTCAATTAATGAAAAGAAAGGATTGATCGTAGATTCAAATTATGCAAAAAAGTATTATGCTGTTTTCCAAATGACCGACAATCTTACACACCCTTACGATGTGACTAAACCTTCTCAAAAATTGCCAGGTATTCCTTACGTCATTCCAGCTACTGTCCGATTTTCAATTCTAGAAGAAGATAAAGAATTATTTAGCAATCATATTCTTGTTGCTCAATTAGGCAGCGTTGCCTTTTTGCCTTATCGAACCAAAAAAGTTCAATTTCACCCTTTATATGGATATCCGATTAAGATATCTGTTGGAGCAAAAGTTGAATCTTCCACAAGCCTTCCTCCAGTTCACTATGGGGACGGGCAAAATTAATCCTGACGTAAGACTTGGCTTTTTTCGAGAAATACTCTCCGGGAACCAATGCTACTTTAAATTTGTCAAAAAGTTGCGTAGCAAAATCCCATCCATCGTTGAACGCCTGGGGTACTTTCCCCCACAAAAAGTAGCCTCCATCTGTCGTTTCAAAGCTAAATCCACACTTCTCTAATTCTTTAACTACCAAACGATAATTTTTTCTTAGTTCCTTTATCAGCCAATTTTCATATTCGCGTGCATCTTCAGTATGAAGAAATCGAGCCAATGCTTCCTGCATGGGACCACTGGCACATAACCCAATGTAATCGTGTAAACTCGATATTTCATCATCCCATGTTGAATCATGCACTAGATATCCTATCCTCCACCCTGTAATAGAAAATTTTTTTGAAAAACTAGAAGCTATCCAAAGAAAAGGATTTAGAAGATCATAAGGAACATACGGCGGCTTATCCAGGTAGACATCCTCATAGACCGCATCAAAAAAAACATGACATTCTTCTTTTTCACATATCTTAACAATATCACGAACATTCTTCTCATCAAGTACCACACCCCACGGATTTCCAGGACTGGCCAAGAAAAACAATCGTACTTTGTTCTTCCTTATACAATTTTTTAAAAATTCTAGATTTACTTTTCGATTTTCGATCGGTAGCAGAAAAACTTGTTTGCCATACTTTTCAGGAAGTTTCACATAAGCCTCATATGGTGGATCAATTGTTGCCACACTCCATGCATCATTTCTGAACCATTTCATGAAAAGAAAGAATACCAGGTTAATAGCTTCCGTAGCTCCCTGAAGAATCAAAATATTTTGTTCTGTAAAAGAAAAACCTTTCCGTAGATATTTTTTTATCAACTGTTCCACGAGTTTGAAATTGCCTTTGCCCGGAGGATATTGATGGACATTTTCAAAAGCAATGTCAGATAATATTTGTCGTAAAAGCGGAGGAGGGTTAAAACCTGGAATTCCTTGAGCCAAATTAATACCTCCATATTTCTTCGCAAGTGTAGAGAAATAAGAAATCCATGAACCTGTAGGCTTTTGGTAGTTAATCATGTAGAACTTATATCTTTACTGGACTATAACCCAAATGGCTTTCCTGTCATTTTCTCTCACCACTTGATACTTACCTGATGGTAACGAAACTGCGTAGGTTCCAGAATCAAGATAAAATTCTTTGATCTTTCTACCCTCTTCATTATAAATGGAAATTTTCCCCATCTTGCTTGAATAAATCGTCAAATTCTTACGTGTTGGATTGGGCATTACAGAGAATTGCGAGAAATTATTCATGTCGGGTAATTGAGTACAATCTATAACATATATTTCAAGGCTATCAACTCCTACACAACCATGATGATTTGTCACATACAAATAATACATTCCAGCATGTTCAAAAGTCGACAAAGACACTGAGGGTTCTATTTCATTGCTATGAAAACCTTCAGGTCCGTACCATTCATATGAAGCCATATTGGGGTCAGTCACAGAAAATTGGACAACAGATCCAAGGCAAAAGCTATCGTCGGGAAGAAGAATTTCAACTTGTGGCAATTCTAACACTTGCACTACAGTTTGATATTGATAAGAACAAGCATTGAAACTATCAGTTACGATTAAATAATACAAACCAGCAAACGACGTATCCACATTTGGAATATGAATAATTGTATCATTTACGATCATATTATTGGGACATACCCATCTATAATTATAACCATTCAAAAAAGTTGCATGCATACTTAGCGTATCTCCCCAACAGAGAGGAGAATTAGAAACTATGGAAATGTTGATGTTAGGGCACAGTTTAAGTTTAGTAAAAATCACTTCTGACATTCCCTGAGGTAAATTCTGATAATTAACCGATGTTATATCATAATTGGTAGAATTGGTATACCCCGTAAGGTAAACACTGTATCCAGGTCCTTTTTGAATAGCTCGACCGTAATCGTCGTTGTTGCCTCCAAGATATGTTGCATACAATACGTGCTTCCCAGAGGGATCTAAACGTGTCAAACAAATATCATATCCATTATCTTTGTTCGTTTGAAAAGCCCCTAACGTAACGGGGAAATTAGTAGAGCGGGTTTCTCCTATGAGATTAGGGAAACCCAATGAATCAAGCATGATATCATTAATATAATCTAAATCATTTCCACCTAGGTAGGTTGAATAAAGCAATTGAGATCCATTGGATGAAAATTTAGAAAAAAAACCATCATATTGCCCAGCAAAAGTTAATTGAAATGCATCTGAGGTTACATCAAAATTGCTAGAATTCGTCTGTCCGACAATGTATGAACAACCAGCTTGATCCACCTCCAAGGCAGTGGCAATGTCGTTGTTACTACCCCCCAGAAATGTAGAAAAGACAAGAGAATTACCTGTCGTAGTTGGATTGATTTTAGTTAAAAAAGCGTCAACTCCTCCTCCAAGGTTAGTTTGATAAGCCGTCCCTGTAACATCAAAATTAGAAGAATATGTCTGTCCGGTGACATAAACGTATCCTCCCATATCTACAGCAATATCGCTTCCATAATCAGCTTGGGTTCCCCCTAAGTAAGTCGAATAAATCAACGACGTACCATTTCCCCCCATTTTGGTAACAAAAACATCATAATTTCCTGCCAACGTGGTCTGAAAGGCACCTGGCGTTATGTCAAAGTTGGTTGAATTGGTGATACCTGTTAAATATATCTTACCAGCACCATCTATATAAATGCCATAACCAATATCTTCGTTGGATCCTCCCAAATAAGTAGAAAACAATAAGTCTGTACCACTCGAATTCAAAGCAGTCACTACTACGTCAAAGATGCCAGCAAAGGTATTTTGAATTACTCCACTGGTGATGGGATAATCAGTCGAAGAACTATATCCCACCACAAAAGCTTCGCCGTTCGAATTAATGGCTATATCATATCCATAATCATTGCCGCTACCACCGATGTAAGTTGAATAAACAAGTGAATTACTTGATGGATTTATTTTTGTTACGAACAAATCACTCTGACCTGCCAAAGATGTCTGATAAGACCCTAGAGTGGTATCAAAATTGGTCGACCTCGTATTTCCAACCAAAAAAGCATTTCCAAATGAATCTACAGAGATGGACATTGCATAATCATACTGATTGCCACCAAGATACGTGGAATAAATCAGGGGATCTATTATTAAAACCTCTGAATTTCGATTGGTTTTTTGAACATCGATTTTTAGCAAATTTCCTTCCAAATCAAAGGAAGATTCTATTTGCTTTCCAGATTTTTGTAAGTAACTCAACGGTGAACTGATATGAATTTCTCCATCTCCCATCGACATGATTAATTCTCCTGCTGAGTTAAGGACTGTTGAAATCTCTTCTGGTAAAATCAGAGAAACTTCTTCACAATTACCCCATGGATGAATTATCAAATCAAAGCGCAGAAAACCTTGTTCAAAATAGTATCTTACATCAACACCTGGGTAGAGATGATGGAGTAAAATTTCTGAAAAAACATTTGCTTGAATCCGTTGATTAGAACGAATGTAGTTTACCGTTCCTTCTTTCCTTCCAAAAGATGCTATAAGTGGATCTTTTGCACTTTTCCAATAGAAAATTACTCTTTTAAACGTAGAATCTGCATTCAAATAATCAAAACCTATTCCTTTACGAAGTATCCATACGGTTGCATCCTTAGCTTTTCCCATGAAAAGCACATCAGGACTCCACTGCCCTTTGTTTTCTATGAAACAACCATTTAAGATAGATATAAAGTTTGCTTTTTTTTCAGCAGATAAAAAAACAAAAGTGAGAACACAAAAAAGAAAAGACAAGTTTTTCATACATGTGCTTTTATGCGAATATAGAAAATTTTCATTGATTATATGTTTTATATAAAAAAATTATTTTTGCAATGAATTGACCGACTAGCATGAAATTTACAATCACAATTGTAGCAACTTTATTGCTTTTTTTTAAACCTTTATTTCTTCTAGCAAGTGAAAAAAAAGAATTTGATCCTTCGGAACTAATAATGCATCATATCTCAGATGCTTATGAGTGGCATATTATTACCGTTGGGGAAAAACATATTACACTTTATCTCCCTATTATACTTTTTGATGAAGGTCGCTTGATTTGCTTCTCAAGCGCTAATTTTAACCATGGCCAAAGTTCATATTTGTCTTACAAAATAGCTCATGAAGGAAAATATCAAGGGAAAATCGTTAAGACGAATGAAAAAGGAGAAATTGTTGGTGTTCCTTTAAGTTTTTCCATCACCAAAAATGTTGTTGTCCTTTTCATTGCTTTTCTATTGTTAGTCACCATTTTTATATCAATTGCAAGATTTTACCAAAAGTATGGATCACATCAACCTCCTCGAGGACTAGCTGCATGGCTTGAACCTATTATCCTTTTTATTGTAGATGACGTTGCTAAACAAAATATTGGGGAATTTCACTATAAACGTTTTGCTCCATACTTATTGACGCTTTTTTTCTTCATATTGATTAACAATCTCATGGGTCTTATTCCCTTTTTTCCTTTCGGGGCAAATTTAACAGGGAACATTTCGGTAACGTTAACACTTGCATTTCTGACTTTGCTTATTGTGAATTTCAATGGTAATAAAAGTTACTGGAAACATATTTTTATGCCATCTGGTGTGCCATGGTTGCTTTGGCCCATTCTTGTGCCTGTTGAGATTATTGGCATTTTTACCAAGCCTTTTGCTCTCATGATACGACTTTTTGCCAACATTACAGCAGGACATATCATTATTCTCAGTTTGATTTCTTTAATTTTTATTTTTAAATCAATCTGGATTGCTCCCGTATCTGTTGGTTTCGTTTTATTTATGAGTTTACTTGAACTTTTAGTTGCTTTCTTGCAAGCTTATATTTTTACCATGCTTACAGCTTTGTTTATTGGACTTGCCATGCCTGAGGAACATCATTAAAAACATACATATCATGGGTGGATTATCATTAATTGGCGCTGGTCTTGCGGTTATAGGAGCAGGGATCGGCATTGGAAGAATCGGTGGTTCTGCTATGGAAGCTATTGCTCGTCAACCTGAAGCTTACGGAAAAATTCAAACTGCTATGATCATTGCTGCAGCTCTTATTGAAGGTGCAACTCTTTTTGCAGTGGCTCTTGCCATTGTAGTAAAGTAAACTTATTGCTCTCTGACGCTTGGTCAGAGAGTTTTTAGAAAAAATAAAAAAAACATATATGTTACTCAATCCCGATTTTGGTCTTGTTTTCTGGACAACTATCACGTTCCTCCTCTTGGTATTTCTTCTTGGGAAATTTGCATGGAAACCCATTATGCAATCCATTGAAAAAAGAAATCAAGAAATTGCCAATGCCCTTGCAAATGCTGAAAAAATGAAACAAGAAATTGCTCTTTTGGAAGCCGAACACGAAAAAATGATACAAGAAGCTCGATTGGAACGTGATAGAATCATCAACGAAGCCCGAAAGGTTAGTGAAAAAATTATTAACGATGCTCACGAAAAAGCTAAAGAAGAAGCCCAACGTATCTTAGAAAACGCTTATGAAACTATTGAAAATCAAAAGATTGCTATGATGACCGACCTTCGAAACGATGTGGCTCTCATAGCTTTAGAAATCGCAGAAGAAGTTATTCGTGAACACTTTAAAGACAACGAAAAACAAAGACAATATGCATTCCAGCTAGCTGAAAAATTTAAGATGAATTAAACTATGGTAACCCAACAACTTCTTATAAGGTATGCAAAATCTTTTTTCTCTTTGGTGGAAGAAAAAAATCAACTTATTCATGTTGAAAAAGATCTCGAACATATTTACCGATGGGTAAATCAGCATCCTGAGTTTTGTCGAATTATGAAAAATCCTATCATTAAACCTCATGTTAAAATCCAACTTGTACGTCAACTTTTTCTTGATGCTCACCCTTTGATTTTAAGTTTTTTTAATATTATCATCCAAAAGCAAAGAGCCAATATTCTTCCAGATATTCTTAAAACTTGCTATACTTTACTTCTGGAGAAAAACAAAAAAATCGAAGTATTACTTTTAACTGCTCAATCGCTTGATCATAAAACGAAAGATTTATTAGCAAAAAAAATTCACGAACACACAGGTTATCAGCCTATCATTCAAGAAATAATGAAGCCAGATCTAATAGGAGGCTTCATCATTAGAATGAAAGATTATTCTTACGATGCCTCTATTCGGCGAAAGCTTAATTTGATCGCGCGGAATTTTTCAATTAATTTATACGAACGAAAATTATAAACAGATATGAGTCAGATAAAACCATCAGAAGTAACTGCCATTTTACGACAACAAATAGAAGGTCTCAAACTTGATGAGCAACTAGAAGAAACAGGTATTGTTCTCGAAGCCGGAGATGGAATTGCTCGTGCTTACGGACTTACAAAAGTCCAGGCTGGCGAAATGGTTGAGTTTGAGAAATCTGGCATGAAAGGTATTGTTCTTAATCTAGAAGTTGATAATGTGGGTATTGTACTACTCGGAGATGCTCGTGAAATCAACGAAGGAGATGTGGTCAAACGCACTTATCGTATTGCTTCAATTATGGCAGGAGAAGGGTTGTTGGGAAGAGTTATCAATACTTTAGGAGAACCTCTTGATGGAAAAGGACCCATCATGGGGCCCTTATATGAAATGCCTTTAGAAAGAAAAGCTCCCGGTGTAATTTTTCGCCAAAAAGTAAAAACCCCCCTTCAAACAGGAATAAAAGCCATTGATGCAATGATTCCCATTGGAAGGGGGCAGCGTGAGCTCATTATCGGAGATAGGCAGACTGGCAAGACAGCTATTGTATTAGATACGATTATCAATCAGCGTGAAAACTACGAAAAAGGTCAACCTGTTTATTGTATTTACGTAGCCGTGGGGCAAAAGGGATCAACAGTTGCTCAAATTGCCAAAATTCTTGAAGAAAAAGGTGCAATGCCTTATACTATCATAGTATCTGCTACTGCCTCGATGCCTGCTGCTCTGCAGTTCTATGCACCTTATGCTGGTGCTGCAATTGGCGAGTTTTTCCGTGACACAGGTAGAGATGCCCTTGTGATTTATGATGACTTATCTAAACAAGCTGTTGCATATCGCGAAGTTTCATTGCTTCTTCGCCGACCACCCGGGCGTGAAGCATATCCAGGTGATATTTTCTATCTCCATTCACGACTTTTGGAACGTGCTGCTAAAATTATTGAAGACGACAACGTTGCTCGTATGATGAATGACCTCCCAGAAAGTATCTGTCACATGGTTAAAGGAGGCGGCTCTTTGACAGCACTCCCTATTGTTGAAACCCAAGCCGGAGATGTTTCAGCCTATATACCCACCAACGTTATCTCTATCACCGATGGACAAATCTATCTTGAAAGTGGTTTATTTAATGCAGGTATTCGTCCTGCTATCAACGTGGGTATTTCAGTGAGTCGAGTTGGTGGTGATGCTCAAATCAAAGCCATGAAAAAAGTCGCAGGTACTCTCAAAATCGATCAAGCTCAATACCGTGAACTAGAAGCATTTGTGAAATTTGGCTCCGATATCGATCCTGCTACTAAAGCAATCATAGATAAAGGTGCCCGCAATGTAGAAATTCTCAAGCAGCCTCAATATCAACCTATGCCTGTGGAAAAACAGATTGCTATCATATTTGTTGGCACACAAGGATTACTAAAAGACGTTCCTCTCGATCAGGTTAAAAATTTCGAAGTAAGCTACCTGCATTATCTTGAAACACATCATTCAGATATACTTGCTACCTTGAAAACAGGGCATATTGATGATGAAATTATGAAAAAATTAACCGAAATAGCTACAGAAATTGCCAAACAATACAAAAGCTGACAAACATGCCCAATCTGAAAGAAGTTAGAAACCGTATTCAATCTGTGATAACTACCCAGCAAATTACGCTGGCCATGAAGCTTGTCTCAGCAGCCAAGTTACGCAAAGCTACTGATCGTATACAAACCTACCGACCTTATGCATTACAATTACAAAATATTTTCAACAAAATTATATCTGAATTAGATTCAACTGAAAACATACCTCTTTTGGAAAAGAGATCTGTAGAACACGTTACTTTCATTATCTTCACAGCTAACAGAGGATTGTGTGGTACTTTCAATTCAAGCCTCGTTAAATACACTCTTCAACTGTTTGAAAAAGATTATCAGGCATTCATTCGACGAAATACTTATAGTATCATCTGCCTTGGTAAAAAAGGGCAAGAAGCACTCCTTAGAAAGCACTACAACATAGATAACACATATCATTCTTTAATTGAAAAACCTCAATGGGATGAAATTGCATCCATTGGAGACAAAATTATAAAACAATTCCTTGAAAAGAAAACCGATCAAGTTGTTCTCATATATAATCAATTTAAAAATGCTGCTGTTTTTATACCGACACACGAAATTCTTTTACCATTTACTTTTGATCGTAAAGAGACTAGAAATCCTCTATACATCTTCGAACCAAACAAACAATACATTTTACGGGAATTAATACCTTTGCAAATTAAGACTTCTCTTTTCAAAGCTCTTCTTGAGAGCGTTGCCTCTGAGCATGGTGCTCGAATGACTGCGATGCACAAAGCTACAGATAATGCATCGGAAATGCTCAAAGAACTTCGTCTTTATTACAACAAAGTACGGCAAGCTTCCATTACCAAAGAAATCATTGAAATTATAAGCGGTGCCGAAGCTTTAAAAGGAAAAAAATAACATACTTCATCAACTAATAGAACAAAATCCATTGGTAGTGAGTGCTTTTTGAAGTATTTTAATTATTTCTTACTATTATCCACTCCACTGTAGCTCCCTTTCTAAAAACTACTTCTAGTATATACATTAATACTGCAGGCAAAAAGAAAATTAGAGACCAAATAAGAGTTACAAAAAAAATAAAATTATTTTTTTCATCTTTACTTTTTTTAAGATTTTCCCATGAAACATTTCGGGGGAAAAGCATGTTCAACGGACTAAAAAGCCAACCAACCAAGGAATACAAAAAATGATTCTGCTTTTGATTTTGGATCACAAAACCTTTTTTCAGAAAAAATTCCTTCATCCATTGAAGTGATGGTAAATGTACATGATAATCAGGATCAAGATGAAGCCAATTTTTTCTAAAAATCTTATATTGTAACGAATTTATATTGGGAATGGCGATGTAAATAAATCCTTTATCATCCAATATTTCAATCGATTTATCTAAGACCTTAATTGGTTCCCGCATATGCTCAAAAGAATGAAGAAAAAATACAGCTTTAATTTTCTTATGAAAACAATCTAATTCTATAAAGGGAGTTGTAACAAGTGTCAACCAACATTTTTCATTTAAAACTTCCTCCAGGTAACCAGGTAATTCGACTCCTATGGGCACTATACAAATCTTTTCAAAAAGAAGGAATTCTAGCCAATCCCCATGACCGCAACCTACATCCATTACGTAATCACCTTCTTTAAAGAAATTCTTAATCCTTTTCCATCTCCAGCTGTGAAATAAATATCTTAAAAATTGATAGAAGGGTATTGAAAACTTTTGATTGCGATCTCCGTAGTAAGTTGAATCATATTGATGTATGACCTTTTCATTTACATCTTTTCGGAATAATGATCCACATTTTGAGCAAGAATAAAAATTATAAGAAAAATTTATCCCTTCCTGAGCTATTTCAGCACAAAAAGGGCAGTTTAACATAACACGCTACTAAAACATTACTTATTACTTTCTTCTTGCTGGAATGAATATAATTTTTGTAGTGCAATTTTATTTTTTTTCTTTCTGGGACGTGTTTTACCGTATGTTCCTCTATGAATTTTGCCTCTCTTAGTTCGAATATCTCCTTTTCCCATTTTTTTTTTGCAAAATTATGATTTTTTTCCTAAATAGTCACTCGATGCCTACTATGGTTCAATAAATTTACTAAATTTTTTAAAGATAAAATAAAATGAATAACACCAAAAAACAAAATGCTTATTAGAAACCAAGCGTAATTAACTTCTAAGTTGAAAAATTTCTTTCCCGTTAAATAAAAAATCTTTGCCTGAATTAAATTTTTAATAAGCAATAATATGACTCCTTTTAATGGCATTATAAACAACAATCCATAAACGCTTATATCCATCAACAGAATTATAAAAGTAAACCAAAAAATATAACTTGATATGAACATGTGTGTTTTTGATAACCAACGTAACCTTTGATTTTTCCAAGAGCTAAAACCGTCTGGAAGATATGTCAGAACTATAGTACGATAGTCGTTGATAAGCTTGACGGAATTCTTGCCATATCTTCGAATTAAATAATTCATAAATAAAGTATCATCACCATATGGAGATTTCAGCAATTTAGAAGTTTTTAAATAATGCATAAAATCTTCCTTTCTAAAGAGCATATTGGCACCAGACACATAAAGCGGAAAAGAAAGCATAGCAGCAATATGACCAAGCATAACAACAATGGCATGTTCATGATATGCACATTTTGAAAAAATAGAATTCTCCTTGATTCCAAACACACCTCCTCCTACCAACCGAATCTTTTCGTTCCAATGAGATAACATAAAAAACGTCCATGTTTCCGTAACTGGAATGCAATCGGCATCTATGGTCAAAACAAGCGATGTTGAGACGTGTTTCATCCCTTCTTCCCATGCATATCTTTTTCCCGTTATGCCTTCAGGAAGTTGCACTAATTTTAAAACATGAAGTTTTTTCCCCCATTCGCTTACAAGCAGCGGAGTTTTATCAGAACTGTGGTCATCTACCCACACGATATTCGTTGGTTGTAATTTTTGTTGGGAAAGTGCATATAGAAGTTGATTCACGTTTTGTTCTTCGTTCTTGGATGCAATTAAAATGCTGAAAGAGTTGACATTCTCAGGTTTTGTCGGTGTTTCATTTATTACACTTGACTTCAGTATTATAACAATCAACAAAAAAAAGTTGAATCCAACATAGAAATAAATAACCCATTCAAACAGTTGCATGTTCAAAGATATGTCTTCTTGCCAAAAATGGTTTTTCTAATTTTGCACGTAAGACATTCATCATGAAAAAAACCAAATACATTTTCATTACAGGAGGAGTTGTTTCTTCGCTTGGCAAGGGTATCATTTCATCGTCTCTTGCAACCCTTCTCAAAGCCAGAGGTTTCAACGTTACCATCCAAAAGCTAGATCCATATATCAATATAGACCCTGGAACTTTAAATCCATACGAACATGGAGAATGTTTTGTAACAGATGATGGAGCAGAAACGGACCTTGATTTGGGTCATTATGAGCGTTTTCTCAACATACCTATGAAGCAAGCTAACAATGTTACCAGTGGTAGGATTTACTTAAGTGTCATTGAAAAAGAACGACGTGGCGATTACCTCGGAGAAACCGTTCAGGTCATTCCTCATATAACCGATGAAATAAAATATAGAATTCAGCTGCTTAGTCTAGAAAACCAATACGACATCATCATTACAGAAATAGGAGGAACAGTGGGTGACATTGAATCTCTGCCTTTCATTGAAGCTATGCGTCAACTCAAATGGGAACTTGGTAAAAATGCTCTTGTCATACACCTTACATTAGTCCCCTATCTTCAAACCACTGGTGAACTCAAAACTAAACCCACTCAACACTCCGTCAAAATGTTATTGGAACTTGGCGTACAACCTGATATCATCGTTTGTCGCACCCAATATCCTCTTACAGAAAACTCAAAGCATAAAATTGCTCTTTTTTGCAACGTTGAATCTGATGCCGTCATTGAAAGTATTGATGTCAGCACCATATACGAAGTTCCTTTCAAAATGAAAGAAGAAAAATTAGATCAGGTAGTACTTCGAAAGCTAGGCATCGAGCAATATCCTGAAGCTAATTTATCATATTGGGAAAATTTCGTTCATATCTTAAAAACCGCTGAAAAGAAAGTTAAAATTGCCCTTGTGGGGAAATACGTTGAATTAAAAGATGCTTACAAAAGTATACTTGAAGCTTTAACTCATGGAAGCGTAGTCAATCACTGTAAAGTGATACCTAAACTTGTTCATAGTGAAGCAATAAGCAGAAACAACATGGATGAAATTTTCAGAGATATTTCTGCTATTCTCGTGGCTCCTGGTTTTGGTGAAAGAGGAATCGAAGGAAAAATTCTTGCTGCAGAATATGCAAGAACTCATAAAATTCCATTCCTTGGTATTTGTCTAGGCATGCAAGTTTCTGTCATTGAATTTGCACGTAATGTTCTGAAATTGCATGATGCTCATAGTCGCGAATTCGACAGAAAAACTCTTCATCCAGTGATAGACTTAATGGAAAGTCAGAAAAAAGTTCTTGGAAAAGGCGGCACCATGCGTCTCGGAGCATATCCTTGTCAGGTTAAAGAAGGATCCCTAGCCTTTAAAATATACCAAAAACATCTTATTTACGAAAGACATCGACATCGTTATGAATTTAACAACAAATATCTTTCATTGTTCGAAGCTCATGGCATGGTCCCAACTGGTATCAATCCAACTGAAAATCTAGTAGAAATCATTGAATTAAAAGACCATCCATGGTTTTTGGGTGTTCAGTTTCATCCTGAATACCGAAGTACTGTCGAAAATCCTCATCCTTTGTTTGTGGAATTTGTTCGTGCAGCCTTAGAACATTCTTCTCAAATTAATACCGATGAAACATCATCGACGAAGCCTGAGCTGTCGGCATAATTAAAATATCATCAATGTTGACATGAGGAGGCCTTTCTATGATAAATGAAATTACCTCAGCTACATCTTCTGGCCTAAGGGGTTGGTAACCTTCATAGACTTTCTTTGCTCTCTCAGAATCATTTTTAAAACGAACCAGGCTGAATTCTGTTTCAGTTGCTGCTGGTGCTACAAGCGAAACCTTGATACCATACCCCAGAAGCTCCATCCTTAAAGCCTTCGTTAAAGTAGCTAAAGCACTTTTTGTAGCACAATATACACTTCCACGTGGATATGGTTCCCGCCCAGCAATGCTCCCCACATTTATAATATGACCTTTTTTTCTTTCTATCATAGAAGGTATAAGCCATCGGCTTACGTAAAGCACACCTTTCAGATTCGTGTCTATCATTTCTTCCCAATCCTCAATAATTCCTTCGTGAAATAAATCATACCCCCGGGCAAGGCCAGCATTATTTATCAAAACATCAATATCTTTCCATGCCCCAGGTAAATTTTCTAAAGCAGTCGTTACTTCATTTTTTTTTCGAATGTCTAATCGTAAAACCATTATTTCAGTCACTTGTGATAGTTTATTTCTTAATTCAATGAGTCTCTCTTCTCTACGTCCTGTTAAAATCAATCTGTATTTTTTTTCTGCCAAAAGCTCTGCAGTAGCTTTGCCTATTCCACTGGTAGCTCCTGTAATTAATATCGTTTTACTCATTGGACTTTATTTTTTAATATTTTCAATCTTGTATTATCGAGGTTTACAGAACCTATTACTCCGATTAACAAAAAGAGCATGGCAGGTATTCGATATCTTACAATGGCACCAACTACTGGAGTTGTAAATCCAACTAGTAAAAACATAATGACAGAAAAATACAGAAAAAACCACGTGTGCTCCTTAAGTTGTATTTTGCCGTAAATAAGTAAAACTATTATTATCAAGTAAAATAACAGCAAGTCAAAAAAAGAAAAAGCCTCCAAAAGAGAAGAAATATTCCAGATAAATGGTTGAAACATGGCGTTAACAAGTGCAGGAAAAGCATACATTGTAAGAGATAATAAACTAGGCTTTATTGGTAACGGCTCAATATAACTACTACTTTTCTCATGTAAAGCAAGCCCAATAAAATCATGTTGTTTTTGAACTAGAAGAGATGGAAAAAAATAGTCTGAGTTTATCTTACCAACAATATAAAGCAATAATATATACCCTAGTAAAGAAAGTGTGTATTTCAAAAAAAACCTTCTCTTCCTTGTCATAGAAATCCACACATAAGCAATTAGCATGGGAATAATGGCTAACAAAACATACATTTTGATGAAGATAAGAATAAACAGAGAGATCAGAAATAAAAGTCCATATAACCACTTTAACCGTAAAGAATCGAAAAAATGAAACAATGAAAATAGATTTAATCCCACACCTAACAGCAACACAGCTTCCTTCAATGCTCCTGATGTCCAAAAGACTATTGAGGGTATAGCAAAAACAGAAAAGAATAACAATTTATCCTTTTTGGGAAAAATTTTAACAATAGCTGCAAAAAGCAAAATAGAACCCAGAAAACTCATGAGAATAAAAAATAGGCTGTGTACTGAAAAAAAACCTCCTGAAACCAAGAAAAAAAGTGCATTAAGTCTGATCATAGTATGACTGTCATTGTATGTCACAGTCTCATAAACTCTATACCAATTGTTCATCTTAGCATAATACAAACTATCGAAAAGAGGATTGTCATTATCTATTCCAGTAATCATGCGTAAATAGTGCGACGGATTATTTTTCAAAGCATCATACATCACTTTTCCATCATCGAAATATTTATAAATATCAGCTTTAGACCTGTCTGTGTAATAATACGTATAAATATAAACCAAAGTGGCTCCTGCAACAACTTTAAGCAAAAAAGCCACTGCAAACCACCACCATGACAAAGAAAAACGATGAAAAAAAGAAATTTTCCACAGCAACAATACAACTACGACAATAATAGAAAAAACATATATAAACTCCAACATGCTCTTAGGTTTGACTTAACCATTTTCTTGCTGCTTCAAAAGCAAGAAACCATGGTGTTATATTATGACCTATTTTATCAGGATAATAAGGCCATTGCCATGGGAAAATAGATCTTTCCAGATGAGGCATCATGGCAAGATGGCGTCCGTCAGATGAACATATGGCTGCTGCTTGATACATAGAACCGTTGGGATTACCTGGATATTGATCATATGCATAAGTCATGGGAATGTGCAATTTTTCTCTGGGATTTTCAAATATAAATTTTCCTTCCCCATGAGCAATCCAAATTCCGAGTTTGCTGTTTTCCATCGGCTTTAATATAATAGAAGGGGAAGGATGAATGTCGACCAAAACAAAAGCTGATTCAAATTTTCCTGAATCATTTTGCTCCATTCTTACATGAATCTGATCAAGGATTTCAAAAATACCCAATTTTACCATCAATTGACACCCATTGCATACTCCAAGACTTAATGTGTCTTTTCTTTCATAAAATCGAGTCAATGACTCCTTAGCTCGGGGGTTAAAAAGAAAACCTGCAGACCATCCTGTAGCCGATCCTAAAACATCTGCATAACTAAAACCTCCTGGAAACACAATCATCTGAACGTTTTTTAAGTCTTCTCTTCCTTCTATAAGGTCTGTCATGTGTACATCTATAACTTCCATCCCAGCAGCATAGATGCTATACGCCATTTCGCGATCGCCATTCGTACCTTCTTCCCTGATAACTGCAACTCTAGGTTTCCTTGTAATAAACGTTAGATTTGGTTTCTCTCCTGTGAAGTTAACTGGAAAATGATATTTCAATTCTTGTTTTCCGATCATTTCGAATCTCGACATTGCAAGCTGAGTTTGAGTTTGTTTTTGATCTAATCGATAGGATGGATATAACCATTTTTTTCGCCATGCTTCTAGATCGAAAAGATATGTTTCTTCATGGTGAACTATTTTTAATTGATATTGAGGAATGACATGCCCGAGCACATGAAATTTGACACGCTTTGCCATTAAGAAATTAATAACTTTTTTAGGTTCAGTTACCTGAATAACTATAGCTGGTTTTTCTGAAAATAAGATTTTTACGAGATTTGATTCATCGAAATCTGAAAAATTAACAAGCAACCCCATTTCATTTTGGCTAAAACACATTTCCATCAATGCAGTTATTAAACCTCCTGCACTAACATCATGACCAGCCAAAATTTTCTCATATAAAATCAGTTCTTGTATCGACTCAAATACACGTTTAACATATGCTGAGTTTAATACGTCTGGACATTTTTTCCCAATTGAGTTCAACGTTTGATAAAAAACACTCCCACCTAATTCGAAAGGTGAAAGAGAAAAATCCACATAAATAAGATTAGAATCTTCAAAGGGGAGTAAAACTGGAGTTATAGTTTTTCGAATATCTGATACTTCAGCCATTGCTGTGACGATAACCGTTCCTGGCGCTTTAACTATTGTGCCATCGCTGTATTTTTGCGTCATGGAAAGAGAATCCTTACCTGTTGGAACATTAATACCCAGTTCGATACAGAAATTACTCAAAGCTTCCACAGCCTCATACAACCTTGCGTCTTCACCTTTTTGACGAGCAGGCCATGCCCAATTAGCACTCAATGAGATCCCTTCTAAACCATGCTTTAACGGAGCCCATACAATATTTGTTAGAGCTTCCATCACACTCAAGCGTGAACCTGCACTAGCATCAATTAGTCCTGCTACAGACGCGTGACCTATGGCTGTAGCTATACCTGTATATGACTCATAATCAAGAGCCACTACCCCCACATTGTTCAGTGGTAATTGTAAAGGTCCACAGGTTGGCTGCACAGCTACTTTACCTGTAACACTTCGATCTACCTTGTTCGTTAACCAATCTTTGCAAGCAACAGCTTCGTGTTGTATAACTTTTTCGAGGTATTCTGAAATGTTATCTACAACAAAAAAAGGTTCGGCAAAATTTTTTTCCGTTTTTTGATCAAAAATTACAGTTTTAGGCGGATTTTCTAGTAAATATTTGATCTTCAAATCAAAAGGTTTACTACCGTCATCGTGCAAAAATGTTATTTTATGTGTATTATTGACTTCTCCTACGATGTAAAATGGGGCTCTTTCGCGTCGCGCTATAGTTTGGCATAGATCAATACTTTTTTCTTCAATTATAAGACCCATTCGTTCTTGACTTTCATTGACCAGTAATTCAACATCCGTTAAAGTAACATCTCCTTTCGGTAGTTTGTCTACATGAATAATACCACCTTTTTGTTCGAGCAATTCGACAAAGCAATTTAAATGCCCACCAGCACCATGATCATGTATAGAAGTAATAGACTTATTATGCTCATCTTCAGCAATGGCCCTGATTACGTTGAAGACACGCTTTTGAATTTCTGGATTGGCACGTTGAACAGCACTTAATTCGATAGAAGAATGATACTTGCCTGTTTCTACTGAAGAGACGGACCCGCCTCCAATACCAATTCGATAATTATCACCTCCTAGCAAAATAACCTTTTCTCCAGCTTCAGGTATTCTTTTCTTAGATTTCACTTTCAATGCATAACCAACACCACCAGCTAGCATGATAACTTTATCATATGCTATACGTTCCCCATTTTCTTCATGATCGAATACATACAAGCTCCCGGCAATAAGAGGTTGTCCGAATTTATTAGCAAAATCAGATGCACCGTTTGATGCTTTGATCAAAATTGATTCGGGCAAATGATATGGGAAACGAAATTTTTTCCTTTTATGCCAGGATGGTAAAGATGTCATGTAGACAGCTGTTCCCGCTAAGGGTATACTCCCCTGCCCTCCTGCCATCCTATCTCGTATTTCACCGCCAGTTCCTGTAGATGCACCATAAAATGGTTCAACTGTGGTAGGAAAATTATGCGTTTCTGCTTTTAAAGAAAGAATAATTTTTTGATTTTCAACTACATATGGAGAAGGATAATCACCTTTTAAAGGCCTGAAAATCTTGATTTCTGGACCCTTAATAAAAGCTACATTATCAACATATGCAGACTCAACCAAATTAGGATTTACTTTAACGGTTTTTTTGATTAATTCAAATAAAGTAAACAATTTTTCTTTGCCGTCAATAATGAATTTTCCATTGAAAATCTTATGTCTACAATGTTCTGAATTGATTTGAGCATAACCGAAAACCTCTGCATCTGTTAAAGGTCTTTCAATCTTTGATGAGACACGTTTTAAATACTGAATATCGTCGTCAGTTAATGCAAGTCCATGCTTATCATTAAATGAAACTATATCTTCCACATATTCAAAATATTCATTACTTTTCTGTTCAACAGAAAAAATATACTGATCCAACACGTCATATCTTTCTTCCAACATAGGATCGAAGCTATCATCATATGGACGAAACATTTCTATTCTTCGAACCTGTTTGATGCCAATAGATTCCAGAATACTTAGAACATTACTACACCAGGGAGAAATCATGTTTTTATGAGGTCCTAGAAAATTTCCAACAATGTTCTCAGATGTAATACGAATTATTTTATCACTTCCTAATAACCATTTTAATTTATACGCTTCTTCCTGATCTAGAGTAACTAAAGAATCTACAGCAATTACACAATTGTTTTGATGAATATAGAAAAAAATCATTTTTTTTGCAAACTTAAAAAAATAGACATGTTTTTCCAATAAAAAAGAACCGCCAAAATAGCGGTTCTTCTGTTTCAGGAAATGGATTAACGTAGTTATCGCTTAATAATATGCATTTTTTGTTGTCCGTTGTCAGCTACAACGACGTAATCTCCATAAATTTTTACACTCTGATAACTGGAAGACGATGGATTGACCTCATAAATCATAGACATAGATGCTGGATTAGATACATTTACAACTGTCAAACACCCCCATCCATTGGCAACATATGCTGTTGTTCCATCCACAACAACATCATATGCATTGGGTCCATCACTTCCTCCAGTAAAAACACCTAATTCTGTCGGATTGGTAGGTGTAGATATATCCAAAACCACCAAACCAACTCCCCAATCTGCAAGATATGCACGATTACCACTCACAAATATACCGAGGGCCCATGGTTCATGACCCGGTGTCCCAGGGTTAAAATATTGACCCACCTTATTTGGAGATGTTGGGGTTGACTTATTAATTACATGAAAATATCCACCATTTGTTCCTGCATAAATGTAATTGCCATCTGCCCAAATACTAGCATAACCCTGACCACTCTGTCCGTTTACATATTCACCAACCAGAGAGCCATCGTTGATATTATGAATAGAAATATAACCATATGAGCCTTTCCCTCCTCCCAAGTAGATGTACTGATCGTCTGCAAAAATGCAACTTACATTATCGCCGTTAGAAAGTGTCTTTTCAAGAGTAGGATTTGCCGGATTGGCTAATGAGAAAACAGCAGCCCCACCCATATATGCGGCAACATATAATTTGCCATTCCTTACATAAAGCTTTCTTACCTCGCTAATATTGACAGTTTTTACTACTGAGGGAGATGAAGGATTAGAAATATCGACAACAGAAAAGCCTGCTGTCTTTTGTGCTACGTAAGCATAATTTCCATGAATAGCTACATAACAAGCATAATTCAAACTCACAGAAGAAACTATCGTTCCTTGAGGTACAACAGGTGGATTATCATCATCATCCTTGTCCTTTTTGCAAGTAACAAATAGAACTATCAAAGCAAAACTACCTAAAAAAATAACTTTTTTCATAAAAATTGAATTTTGTTTTACAAAGTTAAAAAAATTTTTTTTAAGTAAGTAAAAATTAAAAATAATTTTTCATTTATAAATTTCTTTCCTTTGCAAAAAATTCATGAACTCAATCATACGACAATTAATCGTTCTGGTAATTCTTTTTTTTCTCTTTGGTTTTATCACTTGGTTAAACGGAGTTTTAATAGCATATTTAAAAATTATTTGCGAGATCTCACTCACCCAAGCTTTTTTTGTAACAACCGCCTTTTATGCTTCGTATTTCTTCATGGCCATTCCAGTAGCATTTGTCATAAAGCAAAAAGGCTATAAAAAATCCATGATTTGGGGACTAAAATTTATTCTTGTTGGTATGATATCTTTCATACCAGCTGCTTTCTTGAGATCTTTCCCCATTTTCCTCGCAGGTTTATTTATACAAGGCATAGGTCTGACATTGCTACAAACAGCTGTAAATCCTTATGTTACATTGCTTGGCAACCCTGAAAGAGCTGTACAGAGGATTAGCCTTATGGGAATAGCTAATAAGTTAGCTGGAGGAGTTTCTGGAATTTTATTTGGCTCAATACTTTTGAAATATTCTGAAAAAGAAATCATAGAAATTATTTCGTCGTTAAATGATGTGGAAAAAAACACATTTCTGAACTCACTTGCCCAAGAAATTATTATGCCATATACCATCATGGGAATCATGCTGCTTTTTTTAATTTTTCTTGTGTATTTTTCTTTTCACGAAAACATCAAATCTCTTGAATTTAAACGTTTATCATTCCAAAATTTACCTCTTCAATCCTGGTTGGGGTTTTTTGCTATATTTTTTTATGTTGGAGCAGAAGTTATAGTTGGTGACAGCATCATTTCCTTTGCTCGACAAATAACTTTACCCTATATTACTATTAACATTGGAGGTTGGTATCTCAATTTAACAGAACCTTCTCATTTTCTTGCATACGTTATGTTAGCCATGATAGGAGGTTACCTTATTAGTATTTGGCTAACACCCAAATATTTATCGCAAAGACAAGGCCTTATATGTTATACCATTGCAGCTATATTATTTACGCTTTCTGCTATATTATCAGACGAATCGACATCTATTTGGTTTATTGTGCTTTTAGGTGCTGCCCATGCTATCATGTGGCCCGCTATATGGCCACTTACTTTACAACACGCCGGAAGCAAAATTGAAGAAACGAGCGCAATGTTGATTATGGGAATTTTAGGTGGAGCTCTTTTACCACCATTATTTGCATATTTCTCAGAATTAATTACTATGCACTTTGCATATGCGATGCTACTTTTTTCATATTTTTACATTTTAGCATTTGGTCTTTTTAATAAAACAAAACATGACATTCGATCCATATAGCTATTTGAAATTCATCGATTTTCCCTTAGGATTGTTGTATTTGACGCTTATCATTTATTATCTTTATTATAGACGTTCTGTTACTTATCAGGCTGAACCATGGTCAAAATTTTTTATTCCTGGTTATATTGCGAAAACTTTTGGTGGAATAGCTATTATTCTTGTTTATGGTTTCTATTACCCAGGAGGTGATACTTATGAATATTATAATACTTCCTCAATGCTTTATAAATTAACCTTCATTAATTTTAACCACACTCTGAAACTTATCTTTGAGCCCATTTCTATCCAAAATTATTTACTATTTAATGACCTAACAGGCTATCCTTCTTATGAATACTATTTTGATCGTCAAACTTGGTCAGTAAGTAGGCTTAGTTATGTTTTTGTTCTTTTGAGTTTTGGCCGACTCATCCCATCTCTCATACTTCTCAATGCTTTTTTATACATAGGTCCATGGAAATTATACAGGACTTTGTCGCAAATTTATCCTCACGCTTATAAAGTTCTTGCATTTAGTATTCTTTTTTTACCATCTATTCTTTTTTGGGGTTCAGGCATGATGAAAGATGCTTATACACTTTGCGCTTCAACATACATAGTAGCTACATTGGTTCAATGGTTTGTTTTAAGAAAATTTTCACCATGGAGTATTTTCGCAGTTTTGTTTTTCTCTTATGTTGTAATTTCTATTAAACCCTACATTTTTCTTTCTTTATTGGTTTTTGCTCTTGTTTTTATTGGTTATTCTCAAATTAAGTTTATTCAAAATAGAATCTTGAAATATATCATTGCTCCTTTTTTTCTTTTTTTCATAATGATCTTTCTCATCTTTCTATATATGTCCATTTCACCATATCTTGGTGTCTATGGCAGCATAGAATCTCTTCTCCAAAAGGCATCCATTACACAAAAAGATTTTGTAACCAATCCATATTACAGTAAAAATTATTTCAATATTGGATACTTTGAACCTACATTTTCAGGTGTCATTTCTAAAGCTCATTTAGCGTTACTTTACGGATTATATGGACCTTTTTTGTGGGTAGCTAGAAATCCTGTGATGCTTATCAGTGCGATTGAAGCTAGTTTCTTTCTCATCATATCTTTATGGTTTCTATTCAAAATACTTACCAATCGAAAATTATTTTATCTTTTTATCAATGATCCCATTCTTATTTCTTTCTTTGCCTTTACGATCGTCTTCACCATTTTTGTTGGGATTTCAACTGCTAATTATGGTTCATTGGTTCGCTATAGAATTCCAATGCTACCTTATTTTATGTCCTTTATTTTCATCGTCTTGTACTCAAGCAAAAACCTATCTGAATACCAACAAAAGTTGCTGAGTTAATTTTATATTTTTGCAATTGGAAACTCAGTTTTATGTTCTTTTATCTAAGTAAGATTCTTTCTTTTTTGACCACACCTGTAGCTTGGATTTTTTTAATCCTTTTAATGGCTATTATAACCAGAGACAAAAAAAAGAAAAAAAATCGCCTTATCACTGCTTTTTTGTTTTTCCTTTTTTTCAGTAATCTTTTTGTGGCCCGAACTGTTATGAGGCTATGGGAACCACGTCCAATTCCTATTTCTTCTCTATACAAGCAATACGACGTAGGTGTTGTTCTGGCTGGTGGTATGGCATTTCTTGGAGAGGAAAATCAAGCCGTTTTTAAAAATAACCCTGATCGCATCATACAAACTATCATACTGTATAATAAAGGTGTAATAAAAAAAATTTTACTTAGTGGAGGTGATGCCACTATACTTCATGATAATTCACAAAACGAAGCCACACTTTTGAAACAATTTCTTTTGCAATTGGGTATTCCGGAAAAAGATATTTTAGTTGATAGTCTTTCACGTAATACATATGAAAATGCTGCCAATTCCTCCCGTATCATAAAAAATTCTTTTCCATCTGACGTTCAGGTTCTTTTGATTACTTCAGCTTCGCATATGTACAGAAGTTTTGCATGTTTTTACAAGCAAGACATCATTCCCGATATATTTCCAGTTGACCATCATGCTCTTTCTAAAGATTACGACCTCGTCTCTATTATTCTTCCCAATTCTAAAGCTTTTCAGATCTGGGATGAACTTTTTCATGAATGGTTTGGTCTTGCTATCTACTATATCATAGGATACATCTGAAATGATCAACTCTTTTTATTCAAAACCTTTTCGAACTTTAAGCGATTACTTCATTGAAAATTACCATTCTCGTTTGCAAAAAATTAGTGTTTTTTTACCTTTCACATGTCCAAACAAAGATGGAACAAAAGGAAAAGGAGGATGTTATTACTGTAACAACGAGGGTTTCGTACCTTCATATTGTCGAAAAAACTTATCTATTAATCATCAACTCAAAGAAGGTATTGCTTTTCATAGAAAAAGATACAGGCGTTCAAATGGTTTCTTGGCATATTTTCAAGCAAATACCAATACTTATACCCATGTCGACGAACTTTTGAAATTTTTCACAGAAGCACTCGAAGTTGATGGAATAGTTGGCCTAAGCATAAGCACTCGCCCAGACTGTATTTCCGAAGATCTCTTGCAACTTTTGTTGGAATTCAAAAAAAAGTGTTTCATCATGATTGAAATAGGGGTAGAATCCTTACGAAACGAAGCTCTCATGTTCGCTAATCGTGGACATGACGTTGCAACCTCTTTGAAAACCATAAAGAAACTTCATTACTATAAAATATTCACAGTTATACACTACATTCTTGGATTACCTCCAGAAAATCCCCAAACCCTACTTGCCGACATACAACTATTAAATCAACTTCCGTTCAACGCTATTAAACTACATCATTTACAAATATTAAAAAACACGTATTTCGAAACCCTCTATAAAAAAAATCCTTTCAGGTTTTATCTCTTTGAACTCACTGAATATATTTCCTTTATCAGTCATTATTTATCTTTCTTACGACCAGATATTTATATCGACAGGTTGGCCAGTGAAGTACCTCCTCGCTACCTTATTGCCCCTCAATGGGGTAATATACGATACGATATGGTTGCCAGGAAAATTGAAGATTATATGAAACAAAACAATTTGTTTCAGGGTAAATTTTACAATCGTTTTCTTACGACAAGTTGCATGTTCTGAACATCCACTACCTCGACTTCTTCATTTTTTTCAATATAATCGAGTAAAGCAACTGCATCGTAAATTTCTTCTTCTATCTTCACTTTACCAGCAGGTCTAAGCACTGTATAGGCATATCCTGTCTTACCTTTCAAAGAAATCAGATTTTTATTTAATGCAGTATACCCCCCATCAACATCCAACGTAGTTTTCAAGCCAATGGTCTCATCCTGTATTTTCACATCCATAATTTTAGGTGTAATAAACAAGCTCAATATAAAAGCAAGTGTGAGAGAAATGAGCACGGTGAGCAATGATCTTATTAGACTATCGATTCCATCCACTGGCAATGAAAAACCTATGTTATTGATCATGGCAAAAGTCAAACCAATAATCATTAGAATAATTCCTGTAATTCCTGCTACACCAAAACCTGGTATTAACAACAATTCAACTAGAAGTAAAATAATACCAGCTACGAAGATTGCTATTTCCCAATATGCAATTAGCCCCTCTAAATAATAAGGGACAAAGAAAAGAATTGCCGCAATTAAGGCAACAACAAAAGCAAAACCTATCCCGGGTGTCTGCAATTCGTAGTATATACCTAATACCATTAGCATAATCAGTATCCCACTTACAACAGGATGTAAAAAAAAGTTAATTATTTTATCTAAAACTGTAACTCGTTGCTTTATGATTTCATATTTTTCAATACCATTCTTTTCCAATATTTCATATATGTTGGATACTTCGCCCTCACAAAATCCATGCTTTATAGCTTCGTGTACAGTAAAAGTTAAAACCTTACCACTATCTATGATGCCTGGAATATAAACATCAGGGTCTACCATTGCTTGAGCAATGTCAGGATTTCTTCCTCGGGCTTCTGCCGTGCTTCTCATCATTGCACGCATGTAACTTTGGTATTTATCTGGTAAGGGTTCTGCATTCTGATTTACTACTGTTGCAGCTCCAATAGTTGCACCTTTTTGCATATAAATTTTATGGCAAGCAATAGAAATAAGAGCACCTGCAGATGCTGCATTCTTATCGATAAATACCCAAACTTGCTTCGGATAATTTAAAATAGCACTTCGAATACTATCGGCATAAACAAGCTCACCACCGTAAGTGTTTAAGTGAAGTATAACAATATCTGCCGCTTTTTCTTGAGCTTCTTGAAGTGCTAGCTTAGTAGTTCGCCAGGCGGGTTTTGAGATTTCCTCAAATATTCTAAAATAATAAACTTTTAAGGTAATTGAATCATTAATCGCTTGTTTCGCATAACTAAGTAATGAAAAAAATAGTAAAAACAAATACTTACCACGTTTCATATGTTACATATATTTTAAACGGTCTTCCTTCAGCCAGAATGTCTATCAATACCAATTTTTTCGTCAATACATCATATTCAAAGTTCCAAATCTCAGAAAAATCCCTACGTCGAATTTCCATACTTTTAATATAACCTTGATACATTGTTAAAGTGATTTGTTCATTTTCTGTAACTTTTGCTATAAAGCCATTTTCATGCAAAACAAAACAAGAAGAATACTTTAAATTATCTGGAATTTCATTGAGATTAAATTTAGTTGGCGTGATACCTGAGGTTTTTTTGATATCCGTTAACATACCAACAAAAGAATAAAAATATTCTATGAGTTGATATTCGAATCCCATAGGGGTTGGTTGAAATAATAATTCACGAATTTTTTTTGTTTTAACATCTACCTGATAGTAAAACGTATCGATTTGATTAGTTTGATAATAAATTTGTTTCTCAAGCAAGCCATTGATAGAATTGTAATGAAAAAAACGTTTCTCTTGTGTAGTAATATTCATATAAGCAACAATATTTCCTTTTTGATCTACTTCGAACTTTTCGATTCTCTCCTGATGATTGATAGCAGGATCTACGCGCACCAGCAAAACTGATTTCATTTTATTCTGCTGTAAATATGCGGAATTTAAAAATGGGTAATACAGATCAATCCATGGATTTTGCGAGAACATCAAAAGTGAAATCAAAGAAAAAATAAAAAACAAATTCTTCATAAAAATGAATTAAAAATAGGAGAGAGGTTTTATAAGCTGGATTCTGTACTCTTTCGAGTTCCTGTCATCTATCTGAACCTGAAATTGCTTTCAGGTTTTTGCGGCCTACCCTCCGACATCGGGCGGGCAACCCTTCAACGCCGGTATACTTGGCCTTGCACCCCATGAGGTTTACCCCATAGCCTGTCACCAGGCTCATGCGTGAGCTCTTACCTCACGTTTTCACCCTTACCCTGCCATGCGACAGGGCGGTAAAGTTTCTGTGGCACTTTCTGTAGCTCTTTTCGAGCTCCTTCCTGTTAGGAAGCATGGTGCCCTTTGGTGTCCAGACTTTCCTCCTCAACCCATTATGGTCGAGGCGACAGGAAAACCTCCCTCCTTTACAAAATTATACGATTTTTTATTTTTGATAATATGAACCATACAGATCTAAGTTAAAAATAAAACTATCGCCTCAATGATAAAATAAAGCTTTTAAATTTTCTCATTTGAGTTTCTTCTTTCTTTTTTTCTCTGAATACATTGTACATATATGCTGCCTATCCTTAAAATACCATAACAGAAGTAATAATACCGGGATTATGAGTTTCTCCC